>CAYXOM010000174.1:0-5102 GCA_964466565.1 uncultured Mycobacterium sp. | reverse complement strand
ACCTGCGCGCTGCGGGTGTGGCACCGGCAGATCAGCGAGCTGTCCCGGGACTTCCGGGTGATCGCCTATGACCACCGCGGCCACGGGCGCAGCGGGGTGCCGGGGCGCAGGTCCTATAGCCTCGACCACCTCGCCGCCGACCTCGACGCGGTGCTAGGGGCCACGCTGCGATCCGGTGAGCGCGCGGTGATCGCGGGCCATTCGATGGGCGGGGTCGCGATCAGCGCCTGGTCCGACCGGTTCCGCCACCGGGTGGGCTCGCGTGCCGACGCCGTCGCCCTGATCAACACCACCACCGGTGAGCTGCTCGAGGAGCTGCAGCTGTTGCGGGTGCCCGGACCGCTGGCGGCCGGGCGGCTGTTCGCCGCCCGCCACCTCGTCCGGGCCCTGGGCGGGGCTCCGCTGCTGCGTGGTGCACAGCCCGGCAGCCGGTGGTTCGTCACGATGATGGCGCTGGGCGCCGGCACCGACCCCGCGGTCGCGCGATTCCTGCACGACCTGTTCGCCGCCACCCCGCCGGCCGGCCGGGGCTCCTGGGCGCGGGCGCTGGTCGACGAGATGGGCGCCGAGCACATCGACCTGTCCGGTCTGACGGTGCCCACGCTGGTGATCGGCGGGGCCGAGGACCGCTTGCTGCCGATGAGCCAGACCCGCAAGATCGCCGACGCCGCGCCGAACCTGCTGCGGGTGGTGGAGCTGCCCGGTGGGCACTGCGCCCAGTTGGAGCATCCCGACGAGGTCAGCCGCGAGCTGCGCGACCTGGCGTCGGCGGTGACCGCCGGGCAGCGGATCAGCTGCTAGGCGCGGCCAGCATCGCGGCCAGCTCGGCGGCTGCCCGCTGCCCCGAGCGCACCGCACCATCCATGAAGCCGGTCCACTCGTCGGCGGTCTCGGTTCCGGCCCAGTGCAGCGGCCCGACCGGTGCGCGCAGCAGCCGGCCGAATTCGGTCCATGATCCCGGCGGGACCGCGGCGGTCGGCCCGCCGGGTGCGAACGCCTCGGCACCCCAGCGCTGGTCGACGAAGTCGATCGGTTCGGCGGCCTGCTGGCCGAAGAGAGCGGCGAAGTTCTCCAGCACCGCCGCCCGCCGCCGTTCGGGCGGCAGCGCGTCATGGTGGCGCGGGTCGGTGAAGCCCAGCAGGATGCCCGGTCCGTCGTCGCCGGCGCCACTGCCGGGGCTGGCGTCGAAGGTGATGAACACCGGGCCGGTGTCGGACAGCGACTGCCCGGACAGGCCGGCGTCGCGCCAGAACGGCCGCCGGTAGGCGGCGTAGGACTTGGTCAGCGCGCCCTGCGGCCAGCGTTGGGCGAGTTGCTGGTAGCCGATCGGCGGGGCGGGTGCGATGTCGATGTCGAGTCGCTGCGCCGGAGCGACGGTCAGGACGGCCCGGCGGGCCTCCCCCGAGCCCGCCGAGGACATCACCGCCACCGCGTCGCTTGACCATTCGATGCGGGAGACCTTCGCCCCCAGCCGGATCCGGCCGTCGAGTTCGGCGGCCATCCGGGCCGACAGCTCGTGGCTGCCGCCCGGGAAGTGGTCCTGCTGGGCGCCACCGGCGGTGTCGAGCATCCGGTCGAGGCCGCCGGCCGCCTTCACGTAGCGCGCGGCGTGCAGCAGGGAGACCTCGTCGGGTTCGGCGCCCCAGGTGACCCGGGACATGATCGCCATCAGGTCGCGGGAGCCCGCGCCGGCCCGAATCGAGCGCAGCCACCCGCCCAGGCTGACGGCGTCCAGGCGGTCCGCCCCGGGGGAGGACCACGGTTCGGCGAGGTCGACGCCACCCATGATGCGTTCGAACTGCCACTGGATCCGGCCCATGTCGAGCAGCCCCACCACCCCGAGGCGGGGGATGGTGCCGCGGTAGCGGCGCAGCTGCCCGCGCCAGCGCAGCAGTCGCGCGCCGCTGTCGTAGGTGGGCACCGTCGGGCAGCCCAGGTCGGCGGCAAGTTTGAGCACGGCGTCCTGGGTGGGGCCGACGAAGGAGGCGCCGAGGTCGACGGGAACACCGGCGCAGGTGGCCGGGGCGGTGCGCCCGCCGACCCGGTCGCGGCCCTCGAGCACCACCACGTCCAGCCCGCGGCCGACCAGCTCGCGGGCCGCGGTCAGCCCGGCCAGCCCGGCTCCGATCACCACCACGTCGTACGCGTCGCCTGCCACGATTCCAGTGTCGGGCATGATGGGCTGACCGTGAAAGTCCTGACCGCTCTTTTCGGGCCCGCCGACGCCGTGGCCCGCGCGTCGGCGCTGCGGGAGGCCGGTGCGGCCGGGGTGTTCACCTTCGAGGGCCCGCACGACGTCTTCGTGCCGCTGACCCTGGCGTCGCAGGTCGGTGGGCTGGACCTGATGACCAACGTGGCGATCGCCCTCCCGCGCAACCCGATTCAGCTGGCGCACCAGGCCTGGGACCACCAGCTGCTCAGCGGCGGGCGGTTCACCCTGGGCCTGGGCACCCAGATCCGCACCCAGGTCGAGAAGCGCTACGGCGCCGCCTTCGACCGCCCGGTGGCCCGGATGACCGAACTGGTCGCCGCGCTGCGCGCCGTCTTCGCCACCTGGCAGAACGGCGAGCGACTGGACTTCCGGGGCGAGTTCTACCGCCACACCCTGATGACGCCGACGTTCAACCCCGGACCGAGCCCCTTCGGCCCGCCGCCGATCTACGTCGGCGCGCTGGGGCCGCGGCTGACCCGGGCCACCGCCGAGGTCGCCGACGGCCTGCTGGTGATGCCCTTCGGCTCGGCCCGGTTCCTGCGCGAGGCCACCATGCCGGCGGTGCGGGCCGGGCTGGCGGCGGCGGGCCGGCCGGAGTCGGCGTTCGCGGTGGTACCGGAGGTGATCGTGTCGGCCGGCGAGGACCACGAGGCCACCCGGCGGCTGCTCGCGTTCTACGGCTCGACGCCGGCCTACCGCCCGGTGCTCGACGCCCACGGCTGGGGAGACCTGCAGCCGGAGTTGCACGCGCTGTCCAAGCAGGGCCGGTGGGCCGAGATGGGATCGCTGATCACCGACGAGGTGCTGAGCACCATCGCCGCCTGCGGCAGCCCGCGCCAGATCGCCGCACACATCCGGGAACGGGTGTCGGCCACCGGCGGACTGGCCGGGACGGTGTGCCTCTACCAGCCGGGGCCGATCGCGGTGGACGTGCTGGCAGCCGTGGTCGACGAACTGGGGTCGGGGTGAGCCGCTACTGGTTCGACTTCGGTCTGATCGCCGTGCTGATGTTGCTCAACGCGCTGTTCGCCGGCAGCGAGATCGCCCTGATCTCGCTGCGCGAGGGTCAGCTGCGCGCGCTCGAGCGCCGCGGCAACCGGGCCGACCTCACCCTGGTGCGCCTGGCCCGGGACCCCAACCGGTTCCTGGGCACCATCCAGCTGGGCATCACCCTGGCCGGTTACCTGGCGTCGGCCACCGCCGCGGTCACCCTGGCCGAGCCGCTGGTCACCGCACTGGGTTTCGCCGGCGCCGGCGCCGAGGCCCTGGCGATCGGCACGGTGACGTTCCTGCTGGCCGCGGTGAACCTGGTGTTCGGCGAGCTGGCGCCCAAGCGGCTGGCGATGCAGTACCCGCAGCGCTGGGCCTCGGTGGTCGCGGTGCCGCTGGACATCCTGGCCACCCTGACCCGCCCGGTGGTGTGGGCGCTGGGCAAGGCCACCGACGTCGTCGTGCGGGCGTTCGGCGGTGACCCCGGCGCCGGGCGCGAGCAGTTGTCGCCGGCGGAGTTGCGCGAACTTGTCGTCGGGCATCCCGGCCTGACGCCCGAGCAGCGCACCGCCATCACCGGCGCGCTGGAGATCCACGAGCGGACGCTGCGCGAGGTGCTGGTGCCGCGCACCGCGGTGATCGTGCTTCCGGAGGATCTCGCGGTGGCCGAGGCGCGGGTCCGGCTGGTGGACTCCGGGCACTCGCGGGCTCCGGTGGTGCGGTCTTCGGGCCTGGACGACGTGGTCGGCATCGTGCACCTGCGCGACCTGGTCGCTTCCGAGCGCGGGCTGGCCGAGGCGGCGCGCGAACCGGTGCTTCTTCCCGACAGCCTGCGGGTCACCGACGCGCTGCGGCGCTTCCGCGACGAGCGCGAGCAGTTCGCGCTGGTGGTCGACGAGCGTGGCGGGGTGGCCGGGATCGTCACACTGGAGGACCTCCTCGAGGAGATCGTCGGGGAGATCTACGACGAGACCGACGTCGACGTCCGCTCGGCGGTGACACTGCCGGACGGCAGCCTGCTGGTCCCCGGCAGCTTCCCGGTGCACGACCTGATCGACCTCGACGTCGACATCGGGCCGGAGACGGCGCGGGCCGTCCCGGGCGACTACACCACCATCGCCGGCCTGGTGCTCGTCGCTCTCGGGCGTATCCCGACCGCTGCCGGCGACCGGGTCAGCCTGCCCCGCTGGACCATGGAGGTGACCGGGGTCGAGCGCAACGCCATCACGGAGGTGCGGCTCATTCCGGTGTCGGTTCAGGCTGGGTGAGGCCGGCTACCGCCCCGGGCCCATGGGCCCGATCGGCCCCACCCCGACCGGTCCGACCGGGCCGGCCACCGGGCCGAGCCCGCCGACACCGGCCGGACCCACCGGTCCGACGACCGGGTTCGCGCCCACGCCCACCGGGCCGGCAGGTCCGACGACGGGGTTCGGGCCCACCCCGATGGGGCCCGCCGGGCCTGCGAGCGGGTTGGGCACGTTGATGCACTGATTGGTCGCGGCCTCCCAGTACATGTTCGGCGCCGGGCAGTACTGGCACGAGTTGGTGATGGTGTTCCAGAACGAACCCGGGGCGCAGGGGCCGTCGGCGCTGCTCACCGCGGGGGACACCAGGGCCGCCAGCGGTGCGGCGACGATGGCGGCGGCGCCGAACGTGGCCGCGAAGCGGGAGAAGGTCGTCATCGGGGATCTCGTGTCTGTCGGTGGATCGGTGGGTCGCGTGATTCGGGGTCGTTGGGTCGCTGTGGGGAGTGTCGTCCGCGGCCTCGGGTTCGTTTCACCATGCTACGGATTCCATGGATTACGGCCCGACGGGAGTTTGTCAGAGGGCGCAACTAGTATCGAAAGCATGTTCGAAGAACTGTTGGTGATCGACCCGGCAGCCGACGAGTCGGCCCTGG
>CAYXOM010000173.1:0-9001 GCA_964466565.1 uncultured Mycobacterium sp. | reverse complement strand
CGGGGGCGCGGCGGCCGCGGCCGCCGTCCTTGCCCTGGCCGCGCGCGGCGGCCCGAGCCTCCTCCAGCGCCCGCCGCACCAGATCCATTCCCGGCACGTCGGCGAGGTGGTCGGGGGGCTTGCCGGAATCCGCCGCCTCCGTCATCGGGCTATCTCACTGCGGCCGTCTGACATCGTCACCTCTATCAGCGTCGCGTCCCAGTCGGTCGGGACATCCTCGGCGACAGCTGCGGTGACCAGCACCTGCTCGGCGCCGGAGGCGACCCCGGCCAAGGCCCGGCGGCGCGCGGCGTCGAGTTCGGCGAACACGTCGTCGAGGATCAGGACCGGCTCGCTGCCCTCGGCGCGCAAGAGTTCGTAGGCGGCCAACCGCAGGGCCAGTGCCATCGACCAGGATTCGCCGTGGCTGGCGTAACCCTTGGCCGGCTTGTCGCCCAGGCGCAATTCGAGGTCGTCGCGGTGCGGACCGACCAGGCACACCCCCCGTTCGATCTCGGCGCCGCGGCGCTGTGCACAACCCGCCAGCAGCGCGTCGCGCAGGCCGTCCGCGTCCGTACCGCCGCCGCCGGGAAGATCGACCGCGCTGCGGTATCCGATTGCCGCCGATCGTGAGCCGGGAGCGAGAAGCTGATAGGCCTTCTCCACCTCCGGCGCCAGCTGGTCGACCAGTGCGAGCCGCGCTGCCATCAGCTGTGCGCCGTGCTCAGCGAGGTGGCCGTCCCAGACCTCGAGGGTCTCCAGTGCCGAGGGGTCGTTGCGGACCCGGCCGGCAGACTTGAGTAATGCCGTCCGCTGTTTGAGCACCCGGTCGTAGTCCGCCCGGATTCCCGCAACCGCCGGGCGCCGCACCGTCGCAAGTTCGTCGAGGTACCGGCGGCGGTCGGCGGGATCGCCGCGGACCAGCGCGAGGTCCTCCGGGGCGAACAGGACGGCCCGAACCGCTCCGAGAACCTCCCGGGTACTGCGCATCGGCGACCGGTTGAGCCTGGCCTTGTTGGCGCGGCCGGCAGCGATCTCGACGTCGACCGCCAGCTCGCGTCCGTCGCTGACCACGATGGCCGACACGACGGCACGCTCGGATCCGATACGGATCAAGGGAACATCGGTGCCGACCCGGTGTGAACTCAACGTGGTGCAGTACCACAGCGCCTCAACCAGATTGGTCTTGCCGAAGCCGTTACGCCCGACGAGGACGGTCCGCCCCGGCGCGAGCTCGAGACCGGCGGACGGCCAGGACCGGAAATCCCGCAAGCCGAGATGACGGACGTACATCGCAGCGTGCCGTCAGCCGGACAGCGGAACGCGCTTGACCGCGTGGCCGCCGAACTGGTTGCGCAGTGCCGATACGGCCTTCATCGTCGGCGACTGTTCCTGCCGTGAGGCGAACCGGGCGAACAGCGAGGCCGCGATCACCGGCGTCGGGACCCGGTGGTGGATCGCCTCCTCCACCGTCCAGCGGCCCTCGCCGGAGTCTTCGGTGTAGTCGGAGATCCCGGTGAACCCTGGATCCTCCTTGAGCGCCTTGGCCAGCAACTGCTGCAACCAGGACCGCACGACGGTGCCGTTGCTCCAGGCCTGGATGACCGCCTGGGTGTCGGTGATCAGCGGCTCGGCGGCCAACAGTTCGTAACCCTCCGCGTAGGCCATCATCAGCCCGTACTCGATGCCGTTGTGCACCATCTTGGCGTAGTGGCCGGCCCCGACCGGGCCGGCGTGAACGAACCCGTCCGCCGGGTTACCGGCGGGGCGGAGTGTGTCGAAGATCGGCATCAGCCGGTCGACGTCCGCGGTGTCTCCGCCCACCATCAAGCCGTACCCCTCGGTCAGTCCCCAGATCCCCCCGGAGACACCGGCGTCGACAAAGGAGATACCCCGGCCGGCCAGAAGTTCGGCATGCGGGCCGTCCTCGGTGTAGCGGCTGTTCCCGCCATCGACCACCAGGTCGCCGGCCTCCAGGACATCCGCCAGCTCAATGATCGTCTGGTGGGTGATCGGACCTGAGGGCACCATCACCCAGACCCCCCGTGGCGCCGTCAGGCGCTCGGCCAGCGCGGCCAGCGTCGGGACGTCGGAGACCTCGGGGCGGGGGTCGAAGCCGACGACGTCATGCCCGCCCTCGCGGAGCCGCTGCCGCATGTTGAAGCCCATTTTTCCCAGGCCGACCAGACCGAGTTGCATGCGTGCGTCCCTTTCCGCGATCGCCGCCGTCAGCCCGGGAGCCGGACCGGCATGAGCAGGTAGACATAGTCGGTCTGCGCCGCCGGAAAGGGACCCGGCCCCCCGCCCAGTTCTGTTTCGGCCGGACGCAGCACCGCGGGCTTGCTGGCCGTGGTGAACCCGAACGTGACCCGGTCGCTGCGCAACGACCCCAGACCGTCGGTGAGGTATGTCGGGTTGAACGCGATGGTCAACGGGGATCCGGCGAAGTCGATCTCGAGGTCCTCCTCGGCCATCCCGATACCGTCGGTGCCCGCTGACAGGTGCAGGCTGTCCTGGCCGAAGTCCATCCGCACCTGGGCCCCGCGGTCGGCGACCAGGGCGACCCGCTTGATGGCCTCGGCCAGTTCGGCGATCCCGACGGTCGCCACCGCCGTGTGCTCCGCGGGCAACAGCTGGCGGAACTTGGGGAACTCCGATTCCATGAGCCGGGTGGTGCTGTGCCGCGTGCCGGTGCTGATCCCCAGCAGGCGCTCCTCGCCGGCGTCGGGGCCACCGCCCAGCGCCAGCTTGACCGGGGAATCGGGCACCACGGCTTTGGCCACCTCCGCCAGAGTTCGCGCGGGAACGAGCACCGCGGTCTCGGAGTCGGTCGCCGCCGACCAGGGCAGTTCGCGGACGGCCAGCCGGAACCGGTCGGTGGCCGCGAGCACGATCCGCTCCCCGAAGATCTCGACCCGGATTCCGGTGAGCATGGGCAGCGCGTCGTCGCGCCCTGCGGCGATGGCCACCTGCGCGACAGCCTCGGCGAACACGTCCGGCCGGACTTCTCCGGCCCGTTCCGGGAGCGGCGGAAGCGCCGGGTAGTCCTCCACCGGCATAGCCGGTAACGAGAATCTCGCCTTTCCGCAGCGCAGGCGCACGCGGTTGCCTTCCATTTCCACCTCGACAGGTGCGGCCGGCAGCGCTCGCGTGATCTCGGACAACAGTCGGCCCGATACCAGAACTGTTCCCGCCGAATCGATGTCAGCAGGAATCTCGACCTTGGCGGATACGTCGTAGTCGAAGCCGGCAATGGACACGCGGTCCTCGGATCCGGTAATCAGCAGGCCCGCCAGTACCGGAACAGCCGGTCTGTTGGGCAGTGTGCGGGCGACCCAGGCAACTGCATCGGCGAAGGCCTCGCGGTCCAGGGTGAAGCTCAGGTCAGCTCCCAGGGTTGTCGTGGTAGTCCCAGCCGCCACCTGCATCGTGTCCCTTCGAGTCACCGCGTCGTTGTGCCAACGGTAGAGCGTTCGGCGGCGCCAGGAAAGCCGAATGATCAGGCTCGGCCGGGGTGCGCGGCCGGCCGCCGACCGGTCCGCCGAGGCGATCCCCAAAGCCTTTCTTCGGATGAGATGATTGGAGGGTTACCAGAGCGGTAGTAGTAGGGGTTGTGGAAAGTGGGGACAGACGGGCCGGCGCCCTGTTGGGGCGGCCCGAGAGTCTGTGGACACCGTGTGGATGGTTGGGTGTCCGGAGCGGGTGGGCTGTGCACGGCCGGGCCGCTGTGCACTGCCGGTCGCTGGGCTGGGGCGCGAAACCGGGGGTTGTTCACACGCTGTCCACACGATCGCGGTTGTGAGCAGAGGTGTGGGTGGGGTCAGAGTTTTTCAGCGCTTCGAGCGCTGCCGGATGCGGGTCGTGAGTTCCTTGACGTGATCGAAGACCTCACGGCGGTAGGCCATCTCGTTGAGGATCTTGCGCTGCGCGTACATCACGGTGGTGTGGTCGCGGCCGAAGGCCTGGCCGATCTTGGGGAGGGAGAGGTCGGTCAACTCCCGGCACAGGTACATGGCGATCTGACGAGACTGGGCGAGGGCCCGGGTCTTGCCCGGGCCGCGGAGTTCCTCGACTGTCGTGTCGAAGTACTCCGCGGTGGCCGCCATGATCGTTGCAGCGCTGATCTGCACCGTGCCGGCGTCGGCGATGAGGTCGCGTAGGACGATCTCGGCCACGGCGGTGTCGATCGGCGTTTTGTTGAGCGAGGCGAAGGCGGTCACCCGGATGAGCGCTCCCTCAAGTTCGCGGATGTTGCGCTCGATGCTGCTGGCGATCAGCTCGAGGACGGCGTCGGAAACGTCGAGGCGGTCCATCTGCGCTTTTTTCCGAAGGATCGCGATGCGGGTTTCCAGTTCGGGTGGCTGGACATCGGTGATCAGGCCCCATTCGAAGCGGGTTCGGAGCCGGTCCTCGAGGGTGGCCAACTGTTTGGGCGACCGGTCACAGGAGATGACGATCTGCTTGTTGGCGTTGTGCAGCGTGTTGAAGGTGTGGAAGAACTCCTCCTGGATGCCCTCCTTGCCCTCGATGAACTGGATGTCGTCGACGAGCAGCACGTCGATGTCGCGATAGCTGCGCTTGAAGGCGACCCGGCGATCGTCGCGCAGCGAGTTGATGAAGTCGTTGGTGAACTCCTCGGTGGAGACGTATTTGACCCGCATGCCGGGAAAGAGGCGCTGCGCATAGTTGCCGGCGGCGTGCAGCAGGTGGGTCTTTCCCAGCCCGGACTCGCCCCAGATGAACAACGGGTTGTAGGCGCGGGCGGGAGCTTCGGCGATCGCGAGGGTGGCGGCGTGGGCGAAGCGATTCGAGGCGCCGATGATGAAGGTGTCGAAGGTGTACCGACGATTGAGGCTGCTGATGGCGGGGTCGCCCTGCTCGGTCGTGCGGGGCCGCTCGGTGAAGTAGTTCGGCCAACTGTCGTGTGCGCTTGCCAACACGTCGCGATCAGTCTCGGCGTCGTTGTCGTTGTCGTCGAGATGTTCCGCGGAGTCCTCCGCCGGGTCGATGCGGACGCCCAGCTCGACGCGGTGACCGATCCGGCGACTCAGGGCGTCGACGATCGGGCCGCGCAGGTGGCGGTCGATCTCGTTCTGCACGAATGAACTGGGTACCGACAGCAGGGCAAAGCCCTCGGCGATAGTCAATGGGCGAGCGAGTTTGAGCCAGGCGCGTTGCTGGGGGGTCAGGACCGGAGGTGCCTCGAGATCGTCCGGGAGGGTGTCCCCGTTGAGTTCTGCGACTACCGAACTCCAGACGGCGGCGAAGTCAGTGCCGGGGTCATCGGTCACCGGCGACCTCCCGTGCACGAAATCGTCGACAATGGCGGCTTTCGAGCGCCTGTCCACATGGTTATCCACAGCTGTGCACAGGACTGGCCGTCGTCATCTCGCAGCATAATTCGGTGCTCGACCTACGCTCGGGGTGTTCGGGAAACCCGGAAACTGTCCCCCTGATGTCCCGGCAGAAGCTAACAGGTTTCCGCCGAGGTGCCAACAGGTGGTCCGGCCCGGCGGCCACTCGGGCGGCGGCGCGACGACAGTGGCGGCGACGTGCGGTTTGACCAGCCCCGGTGCCGTCAGTACGCTCGAGAAGCCGCCCGCACGGCGGCGGAACGGCGGCGTCCGGAGACACTCCGAAGAGCGCGTCGGTCAACCAGCGGAACTCAGCGACGGCAGTCCGCCGCGCCGGACGAGGAGGTCACCGTGGCCAAGGGCAAGCGGACCTTTCAACCCAACAACCGTCGCCGCGCCCGAGTGCACGGGTTCCGGTTGCGGATGCGGACCCGCGCCGGCCGGGCGATCGTCTCCGGCCGCCGCCGCAAGGGCCGGCGCTCGTTGACCGCCTGACACGGGCGCTTTCGCGGTGCTACCGGCGCACTTCCGGATGACCAAGACCGCCGAGTTCGATGCGACCGTCCGGTACGGGGTCCGGGTGGTCCAACCGGACCTCGTGGTGCATGTCCGGCGACTGGCCGACTGTTCGGGAAACCCGCGAATCGGCTTCGTCGTGAGCAAGCGCGTGGGTGGCGCGGTCGACCGGCATCGGGTGGCGCGCCGGTTGCGACATACGGCGCGTACGGTCGTTGATGAGCTGAAAGCAGGTGACCGCGTGGTCGTTCGGGCGCTACCGGGCAGTCGGTATGCGGAGTCGTCGAGGCTGCAGCAGGAACTGGCCGCCGGGGTCCGCCGGGCTCTCGAGTTGAACGGCCGACGACGGTGAGGAACCCCGGTCGCGCGGCCCGCACCCTGATCGCCCTCGTCGAGGTCTATCGTCACACCATTTCGCCCCTGAAGCTTCCGACCTGCAGGTTCACCCCCACCTGCAGCCAGTACGCGGCCGAGGCCCTCGCCGAGTACGGGTTGCTTCGCGGCGTCTGGCTGAGCCTGGCGCGGCTGGCCAGGTGCGGACCATGGCACCCGGGAGGCTGGGACCCGATCCCGTCGAGGGATGAGACCGCCGCCGGCGAAGAGCGACCACCGGCCAGGAGTGTCCATGTTTAACTGGTTCAGCCTCGACCTGATCTACTACCCGGTCTCGGGCATCATGTGGCTCTGGTACAAGCTCTTCGCCATCCCGCTGGGCCCCAACAACTTCTTCGCCTGGGCGCTGTCGGTGATGTTCCTGGTGTTCAGCCTGCGAATCCTGCTTTACCGGCCCTTCGTCCGGCAGATCCGCACAACCCGGCAGATGCAGGAACTCCAGCCCCAGATCAAGGCGCTGCAGAAGAAGTACGGCAAGGACCGCCAGCGGATGGCCCTGGAGATGCAGAAGCTGCAGAAGGAACACGGCTTCAATCCGATCCTCGGGTGCCTGCCGATGCTCGCCCAGGTGCCGGTCTTCCTGGGCCTGTTCCATGTGCTGATGTCGTTCAACCGGACCCAGACCGGATTCGGTCGCCTCGGGTTGTCGGTGGAGGAGAACCGGTCACTGCCCAACTACTTTTTCAGCGCCGACGACGTCCGCAATTTCCTGGACGCGAACCTGTTCGGGGCGCCGATAGGCGCCTCGATCACCCAGCAGCGGGGCCTGGAGGCGTTCACCGAGTTCAGCAGGCCGGCCGTGGCGGCGGTCTCGATCCCGCTGATGATCCTGGCCGGCATCGCCACGTACTTCAACAGCCGGGCTTCGATCGCACGGCAGAGCCCCGAGGCAGCGGCGAATCCGCAGACCGCCCTGATGAATAAGCTTGCGCTGTATGTGTTTCCGCTCGGCGTGGTGATCGGTGGCCCGTTCCTCCCGATCGCGATCATCATCTACTGGGTGTCCAACAACATCTGGACCTTCGGCCAGCAGCACCTGGTTTTCGGCAAGATCGAGAAAGAGGAAGCAGCCAAGAAGGAGGAGGAGCTGGCCCGCCGGTCGGCGAACGCCCCGGCGCCGGGCGCCAAGCCGTCGAGGACCGCCAAACAGGGGAGGGCAAACCCCGGCGCCAACGGGGCTCAGTCCGCCGTGGGCGACGCGGACTCCGCGAAGGGCGCTGCTGACGGTGCGGGCGACGCCGCGGGGGAGGGTGCCGCGGGGGAGAGTGCCGCCGGGAAGGCGGGACAGGCGCCCTCGGTCTCGGCGCAGGCCGAAACCGCGGCGGCCCGCGCGCGCCCGGCCGGCCGGACCCCGCGCCCCGGAGCGAAGCCGAAGCCCAAGAAACGCAGACGGTGACACCGCCCCCGATCCGGCCCGACTCGAGGGCACCCGGGGGAGCTCAGACAGGAGGAGACCGATGACCGACACAGACACCGACCAGACGACGCAGGCCGCTACCGAGCCGACGGGGACCGACGACCTCGAGGAGCGGCTGGTCGCCGAGGGCGAGGTGGCGGGCGACTACCTTGAGGAACTGCTGGACCTGCTGGACTTCGACGGGGACATCGATCTCGACGTCGAGGGGGACCGGGCCGTGGTGAGCATCGACGGCGGATCCGACCTGGCGAAGTTGGTGGGCCGGCGCGGGGAGGCGCTCGACGCCCTGCAGGAACTGACCCGGCTGGCCGTCCAGCAGAAGACGGGCGAGCGAAGCCGGTTGATGCTCGACGTTGCGGGGTGGCGTCGTAAGCGCCGCGAGGAGCTGGCGGGACTGGGCGACAAGGTGGCCCGGCGCGTGCTTGAAACGGGGGAGCGCGAGGAGCTTGCCCCGATGACGCCGTTCGAGCGCAAGATCGTGCACGACGCGGTGGCCGCCGTCGCCGGAGTGCGCAGCGAGAGCGAAGGCGTCGAACCCTCCCGGCGCGTGGTCGTCTTGCGCGACTGACGAGTTACACCGATGTAGTTCCACGCAAGGGGCGTTTCACGTGAAACAGGCTCCGCCCCCGCCGCCGGCGGCGGAAAGGGTGTTCGGAGCGGGGCTGCCCGCCGCCCTGCGCTATGCGGACCTGTTGGCCGGCCCGGGCGTCGACCGCGGGCTGTTGGGGCCGCGAGAACGCGAGCGGCTCTGGGGACGCCACATCCTCAACAGCGCCGCGGTGGCCGAACTGATCCCGCCCGGCGCGCGCGTGGTCGACATCGGCAGCGGCGCGGGCCTGCCCGGTATTCCGCTGGCGATCGCACGCGGGAACCTGTCGGTCACACTCGTCGAGCCGATGGCCCGACGCGCGGACTTCCTGAGCGAGGCCGTCGACCTCCTGGGGATCTCCGCCGAGGTGGTCAGGGGGCGAGCCGAGGATCCCGCCGTGCGCGAGAGCGTGGGCGGCGCGGACGCGGTGACGTCCCGGGCGGTCGCGAGCCTGGACAAGCTGGCGCGCTGGAGCCTGCCACTGCTGCGGGCCGGCGGGCTGATGCTGGCGCTCAAGGGCGACCGGGCACCCGAGGAGCTTGCCCGGTACGGGCCGGCACTGAGGGCATTAGGCGCCGGGGATGCGAAGGTGGTGAAATGTGGAACGGATTATCTGGATCCGCCCGCCACGGTCGTGATGGCGGCAGCATTGCACACGTCGGGTGGGCCCCGTCGGCGGGGTGTGAGAGGAGGGTGATGACGACCTCGACGGGCGACTCGGCCGGCGGCGGGGTTTCACGTGAAACCGAGACC
>CAYXOM010000172.1:0-8012 GCA_964466565.1 uncultured Mycobacterium sp. | reverse complement strand
GGGGCCGCTGCGCGTCGACCGCAGCGCGCTGGCCGCCACCGCCGGTCAGTGGCGCGACTTCGTCGCCGCCGTCCCCGCCTCGGGCGTGCTGGTGGTGCTCAGCGGCCAGGACCTGCCCGAGGCCGACGGCACGCTGTTCACCGCCGCGCAGGCCGCGCAGTGGACCGAGCGGAGCTCCGCGGCGCTGCCGATCGGCACGCAGGTCGACTTCGTCGCCGGCGGCGGGGCGCTGAGCCTGGCGCCACCGCCGGATGATTACGGGGTTCAGGCGATCACGCTGGCACTGGACTGGCTCGACCAGCGCCGGACCCCGGGTCCGCCGCCGCCGGAGACCTCCGGACATTTCGAGGTGGCGCTGCGCCCGGCGGCGCTGGCCGAGCGCGGGCTGAGTCTGCCGCCGGTGTACATCGAGGCGGCGCGGGAGAACGCCACCCTGTTCGGCTGAGCCCGCCGGGCGAGGCGGCGGAGTTCGCCGAGCGTGGGGGCTGTGCTGCTCGAACGCGCTCGCCGGCAGCGCAGGGCCCACGCTCGGCGAGAGGGACCGCTAGCCGCCTGCGTTGCGCACCAGTTCGATGGCGTACTGGTTGACGAACAGCCCGGCGCGGGGCTCCCCCGGATCGCACGCGCCGTCGGACTCGCCGGGCCGCTTGACCCACAGGTAGGCGTCGGCGTGGGCGCCGGCGGTGGCGGTGGTCGGGGCCACGCCCAGCGCGCGGCCACCGGGGTTACACCAGCTCAGCGGATCATCCGGCGCGGGGCCGACGCCGTTGCGGGAGGTGTCGATGACGTAGTGGGCGCCGCCGGTCAGGCCGGAGACCGCCTCCCCGAAGCCGATCTGCTCCTCGGTGGTGAAGAAGTTGGCCGTGTTGAGGCTGAACCCGCGGGCGCGGTCCACCCCGGACTGGTTGAGCCGGTCGGCGAGCAACTCCAGGGCGATCCAGCGGGAGTGGCCGCCGTCGATGTAGACCACCGCGGCGGGGTTGGCGGTCAGCGTCTCCACCGCGTAGCGCACCAGGGCGAAGCGCTCCTGCTGCTGATCGGGCGAGAGGCAGTCGGCCATCGACATGGCGTCGGGTTCGAGGATGACCGTCACCGGCTTGGAGCCGAGGCCCCCGGCGATCGCGTCGATCCACTGCCGGTAGCCGGCGGCGCTGGCGAACCCGCCCGCGGCGTAGCTGCCGCAGTCGCGGTGCGGGATGGCGTAGAGCGCGAAGATCGGCATCGCGCCGGCGGCCTGCGCCGCCCCGGCGTAACGGGAGACGGTGTTGCCCACCGTGGCCGCCGGGAACGCCTCGTCGAGCCAGTACGCCTGCGGGGTGTTGGCGATCCTGGTGAGCTCCGGAATCGGCGGGTTGGCATTGTTGGCCGCGCGCATGGCCACCGAGATCGGGTCGACGTAGAAGTTCCAGCCGGCCAGCGGGTTGGGGCCGTCGGCCAGCAGGGTCACCGCGTCGGTGCGGACCGGCACCGGTTCGGCGGCGGTGACGGCGACCCCGGCCACCGCGACGACGGGAACGATTAGTCGCGCCAGGGCGCGCACAGCGCAGGAGAACACCTGTAGCAAATTAGTGGCCGGCACCCGGCGGCGCCGCGGTTTCGCCGACCGGGCAGCTAATCGGCGTCGCCGAGGGCCGCTAGACGCTCGGCCACCCGGGCCAGGGCGTCGTCGAGGACGTCGACCTTGTCGTTGCGGCGCTCATTGGCCGGTTCGGCCGCGCCACGGGCGGCCTCGGCCTCCACTCGGGCCGCGCCTTCGCGGCGCAGCAGGCTGAAGTTCTTCTCCCGGGCCTTGCGCAGCAGGCCCTGCAGGTCCTTGAGCGATTTCTCGTCCATCCGGGCCAGCGCCTCCGGGGCCGTCTGGTCGATCAGCGAATTCTCCTGCTTGGACATGTTCACGTGGTGGTTGCTCACCATTGATTCATAGCGCACCGGCACCGCGCACTAGGGTGAATGCACCTCACCCCACCAGTCGAGAGAAACAGTGGGCCCCATGAACGCAGCAGCACCGGCATGACCGCCGCATCGGAGGCGCCGGCGCTGGAGGCCCGGGTCGGGCACTTCTACCGGATGGACGGCACCTACCTCGTCGGCCGGGAGAAACTGCGCGAGTACGCCCGGGCGGTGCAGGACTACCACCCCGCGCACTGGGACCCCGCGGCCGCGCGCGAACTGGGATACCCCGACGTGGTCGCGCCGATGACGTTCACCTCGACTCCGGGGATGAGCTGCAACCGGCAGATGTTCGAGTCGGTGGTGGTCGGCTACGACACCTACATGCAGACCGAGGAGGTCTTCGAGCAGCACCGCCCGATCGTCGCCGGAGACGAACTGGTGATCGACGTCGAGCTGACGTCGGTGCGACGCATCGCCGGACGCGACCTGATCACCGTGACCAACACGTTCACCGACGCCGCCGGGATGCGGGTGCACACCCTGCACACCACCGTCGTCGGCGTCACCGCCGAGGACATCAACCCGGCGGTCAAGGAGGCCGTGCAGAAGGCGATGATGCACGACGTCGACATCATGGGCGTCGGCGAGGGCAGCTACGAGAAGACCGTGCGGCCCGAGGGCGAGATCCGCATCGCCGACGACACCGTCCGCACACCGGGGACTCCGCGCTTCGAGGACGTCCACGTCGGTGATGAGATCGGCGTGCACCACACCCGGCTCTCGCGTGGCGACCTGGTCAACTACGCCGGGGTCGCCGGGGACGCCAACCCGATCCACTGGGACGAGGACATCGCCAAGCTCGCCGGCCTGCCCGACGTCATCGCCCACGGCATGCTCACCATGGGGCTGGGCTCGGGGTTCGTCTCGGCGTGGTCGGGGGATCCCGGTGCGGTGAGCCGCTATGCGGTACGGCTGTCGGCGCCGGCGATCGTCTCGGCCGCCGAGGGCGCCGACATCGAATTCAGCGGACGGGTCAAGTCGTTGGATCCCGAGACCCGCACCGGGGTGGTGATCGTGGCAGCGAAGTCCGACGGGCGCAAGATCTTCGGGCTGGCGACGCTCGACGTGCGGTTCCGCTGAGGTCGGCGGAAAGTCCGGGCATGCCGGTCTGGGTCTACCCGCAACCGCCGGCGCAGCAGGCTTGCCCGTTCCAGGCCCGCCGGCCCTCGCGAACCGCCAGGACGGCAATCACCAGAGCGGCGACCGGATCGGCCCAGGCCCAGCCCAATGTGCTGTTGAGGACCAGGCCGACCAGCAGCACCGCCGAGAGGTAGGTGCAGATCAGGGTTTGTTTGGAGTCGGCGACCGCCGACAGCGAGCCCAGTTCCCGGCCGGTGCGGCGCTCGGCCCACGACAGCACCGGCATCACCGCCAGGCTCACCGACGCCAGCACGATGCCCACCGTCGAATGCCGGGCCTCGCCGTAGCCGAACAGCGCCCGCACGGCGTCGACGCTGATGTAGGCGGCCAGCGCAAAGAATGCCCAGGCGATCACCCGCAGTGCGGTGCGCTCCCGCGCCTTGGGGTCGGGACCGGTGAACTGCCAGGCCACCGCGACCGCCGAGGACACCTCGATCAAGGAGTCCAGTCCGAATCCGAGCAGCGCGGTCGACGAGACCCGGGCACCCTCGGTGATCGCGATGGCCGCTTCGATGACGTTGTAGCTGATCGTCGCGGCCACCAGCCAGCGGATCCGGCGGGTGAGCACCTCGCGGCGGGACGCCGATAACCCTGGACCGGTATCCAGGCCCGTCCCGCCGCTCATAGGTCGACGCTAGCGCCCGCGCCGGTTGAGCACGGGGCCGGTCATCGCCCGCACCGACGCCGGCAGCGGCGTCGCGGGATCGCAGTCCGGCGCGGCCACGGGCTCCCCGTAGCGGGTCAGGATCGGCACCACGCCGGCCCACGCCCCGGCGGCGACGTCCGCCGGCGGGTCATCAGGCCACCCGTCGCCGATCTTGAGCGACCAGTTACCGGTCGTCAGCGCCATCCGCAGCACCATGGTGGCGGCGAGTTCCTTGGTCGTGCTGGCACGCAATTCCCCGGCGCGCCCGGGGATGAAGGTGTCGGTCAACGCCTGCAGGTAGGCGACCTTCTCGTCGTCGGCCACCCTCTCGAAGCTGCCGTAGATCACCGCGCTGCGGTAGTGGAACGATGACTCGAACCCGCTGCGGGCGACGACGACACCCTCCAGGGCGGTGACGCACACCGCGACCGGCGCACCCGCCGACAGCGCACGCAGCCATGGCGAGCCGGTCGAACCGTGGATGACCACCTCGTCGCCGAGGCGGGCGAACCCGATCGGGAGTGCGGCGGGGTGTCCGTCGCGGATGAACGCGACGACAGCCAGTGGGGTGGTGTCGAGGAGGGCGTCGAGTTCCTCCCGCGAGCGCGACTGCTTGTCGGACAGACGCGAGACGTCGGTGGTGGGGTGCATGAGTCCCGGAGGTTACCGGGCCAACAGCAGCGCGGCGGCTGCGACCACCTCGACCAGGAAGTAGAACCAGTTGGGGTAGAACGCCCGCGGCCGGTCGACGATCCCGGAGACCAGCCGCCCGAACGCCATGCCCGCCAGTGCCGCGGCCACGGTAACGAGGATGCCGCCACGCAGGGCGGGGTCGACGGCCGCCAGGGCCAGCACGCCGGCGATCGCCAGGCCGAATCCGCCGTAGACCGCGCGCACCTCCGCGCGCGACTCCGGGACGGGCAGGGTGATGCCGAAGGGCGCGATCAGCGCCGCCGGACGCGCCAGCGCAAAGATGCCCATGCCGGCGAAGAACACCGCGACGGCGCCGACGACGACCAGGGTCACGCTCACAGCCAACCCCTGAGGAATCCGGCGAACAGGACCGCGAATCCGCCGATCTCACCGACGATCAGGGCCACCATCGCCACGTGGATGGTGCGGCCGGGGACACTGAGCTGATTGGTGGTGTCGCGCTTGGCGCCGTGCAGGATGTAGCTGGTGATCGCCCCGACGAAGAAGACGACGATCGTCAGCGCGGCGGTCAGGTTGACCCAGTCCGGCCAGACGCTGAGTTCGACGAACACCGCCACCAGCAGCGTCGCAAAGGAGTAGAGCAGCGCCGAACGGTGGGCGATGTCGACGTAGGGGTGCGCCAGGTGGTCCGGGCTGTTCGCCATCTGCCGGTACTTCCAGATCCCGAGGACCAGGGCCAGCAGGAAGATCAGGCCCGCCGCCAGCAGCGTGACCATGGTCGGGTTGCCGAGGGCCTGGGTCATTGCTCACTCCGGGAAAGGCGATTGGTGGATGCGCCAGGTGAACTGGCCCCAGCGACATAATGCCGCGGTCGCCGACGACGGCTGGGACCGGGCTTCGCCGGTGACCTTGTCGGCGAAGAATCGCTTGAAACCCTGCCGCGGGTGGGCCGCGACCACCTCCTCGACGGTCTGCGGGTGGATGTCCTCCAGTCGCATTCCGGTGACGTCGGCGGCGGTGCCGAAGTGCAGTAGTGCCACCTCCGGGCGTTCCTTACCGGCGCGGCCGACGTCGAGGTGCATCCGAATCGCTCTGGCGACCAGGGCCGCTCGCTCCTCCGGCCAGCCCCGAGCGCTCAACCAGGAGTGGGCAGCGTCGGCGCCGCGCTGCTCGAAGGGGCTTTCGCCGGCCAGGTGATCGGTGAGTCCGAGATCGTGCAGCATCGAGGCGACGAACAGCACTTCAGGGTCCCAGTCCAGACCGTCACGGGTACCGAGCAGAGCGCCGAAAAGGTAGGCGCGGTGGCTGTGCGCGACGAGGACCTGGGGAGCCTGGCCGCGCAGCAGACTGGCGGCCGCGATCGCCACCGGCGAGTCGGGTCGGGGAATGCTGCTCAGGGAGTAGCTTTCCGGCCGGCCCCGGCCCAGGTGCCGGGCGGCGCGGCGCAGGGTCTGCTCGAGTTGCGCACGGCCCAACCGGCCGAGGACAGCGAGGGCCGGCTCGCCGGCGCTCACCGCGCGACCTCCACCGTCACCTCGATTTCGAGTGCCAGGTTCGCCGGTAGCGAGGACACCCCGACCGCCAGCCGGGTGTGCCGGCCCGCGTCACCGAACACGGCCACGAAGACCTCCGAGGCACCGTCGATCACCTGGGTGTGCTCAGCGAAATCCGGCGCGGCGTTGACGACGCCCCGCAGCGAGACGACCTGCTTGACGGCGTCGAGGGTGTTCAGGACCGACCGCATGGTGGCCAGTGCGCTGATCGCCGCGAGGCGGGCCGCACGCCGGCCGGCCGGCACGTCCAGATCATCCCCGAGCCTGCCCAGGACGAGGTTGTCGGGTGGACTGAACGGAATGTGGCCGCCCAGGACCAGCAGATCCCCGGTGCGGACCGCGTTGACGTATTCCCCGGCGGGCGGGAACGGCGGTGGCAGTTCGATTCGCAGTTCAGACAGCCTCCGCTCGGCAGAGTTTTGTTGCAACGGTTCCAACATGTTCGGGATGCTAACCGGCCTGAGGCGTCTATTGCAACCGTTTTAATAGTTGCGACGCCGGTCGTAGGATCGGCGCGTGGAGGTCAGCATCCGGCGTCGATTGGATCCGCGTAGGCAACGCACCATGGACGCGTTGGTCGTCGCCGCGCAGCAGATGTTTGCCGAGCGTCCGGTCGATGAGGTCACCGTCGAGGAGATCGGCCAGCACGCCGGGGTCGCCGTCGGCTCCATCTACAACAACTTCGGCAGCAAGGAGGGGCTGTACGCGGCCGTGGTGGCCCGAGCCCTCGACGTCGACCGCGACTACATGGACCGGGCCTACACCCCGGACCGCAGTCCGATCGAGCAACTCCTGGCCGCCTCCGAGCAGTACCTGCGTTTCGCCCTCGATCACCCGCAGTTCTTCCGGATGCTGGCCTTCCCCGCCAAGCCGGGCCCCTACGCCGCCGCCGCCGAGACCGCTGCTCTGCTCAGCCGCCGCGTCGACGAGCAGAACGCCCGCATGGTCGACGCCATCGAACGCGGAATCGCCGAGGGCAGCATCCGCGAACTCGATCCGCGGCGGACCGCGACAATCCTGTGGGCCGCCTGGAACGGCATCATCAGCCTGGCCTGGCGCCACGACGATCTGCGCCAGTCCCCCGGGGCGCTGGCGGATCTCATCGAGCGGGCGGCGGATCTGGTGAGCTTCGGCCTGCGGGTGCCGTAGCGTTGCGGCCACGTCCCGGAAAGAGATCGACGATGCCCTACATCGACCTGCCCGACGCCCCCGGAATCATGGGGCCGATGCTCTTCCGGCCGCAGACCGCCGGCCCGTTGTTCGCCTTGGCCGAGGTCCTGCTGCGCGGGGAGAGCAGCCTGACCCGCGGCGAGCGCGAGATCATCGCCGCCTACGTCTCCCGGCGCAACCAGTGCGACTTCTGCCACAACGCCCACGGCACGTTCGCCGCGCTGCAACTCGACGGCGGCTGGGAGACGGTCGAGGCGGTGCTGGCCGATCCGGCCGGCGCGCCGATCAGCCCGAAACTGCGGGCGCTGCTCGAACTGGCCGCCCTGGTCACCGAATCCGGACTCGCCGTCACCGAGGAGGCGGTGGGTGAGGCCCGTGCGCACGGCGCGACCGATGTGGAGATTCACGACACGGTGCTCATCGCCGCGGCGTTCTGCATGTACAACCGCTACGTCGACGGCCTGGGCGCCCTCACCCCGCCCGAGCGCTCCGACTACGCCGGTATCGGGCAGTTGATCGTGGGTCTCGGATACGTCGCGGCCACGCCCCCGATTCCGTCCGGCGAGGCAGAGGCGTCAGTCGATCAGGCCCAACTCGGCGAGTAACTCCCAGTTGGCCACCAGAGCGGCATAACGGGGCCAGCGGTGTTCGAGATTGGGGCTCAGCGCGCGCATGGCCAACGGGAACGCGGAGTAGGCGACGTCCCAGTGATGGGCGTGCGCCATCGCGATGTGGGTGTTCATCCCGACCGGCAGCATCGCCTGCTGCTGAGTCAGCTGCATGTCGTTGTTGGCGTCGTGGGCGCTGAGCCGCACACAATCCATGAACTGGAAATTGGGAACCTCCAGCGGGGTGGTGGCGGCGGTGAGCGAGAAGAAGGGGATGCCCAGACGGTC
>CAYXOM010000171.1:0-7872 GCA_964466565.1 uncultured Mycobacterium sp. | reverse complement strand
GCCGCTCGCCGGAAAGGACGTGACCGACTTCTACCTGGCCGCTGGCGACCTCCGCGCCTGGCTGCAGTTCGCGCTTGCCGCCGACGACGTCGCCCTTGTAGATCCACACCTTGACCCCGATCCGCCCGAAGGTGGTCTTGGCCTCGTACAGGCCGTAGTCGATGTCGGCGCGCAGCGTGTGCAGCGGCACCCGGCCCTCGCGGTAGAACTCCGAGCGGCTCATCTCCGCGCCCCCGAGGCGCCCGGAGCACTGCACCCGGATGCCCTTGACGTTGGGCTGGCGCATCGCCGACTGGATGGCCTTGCGCATCGCGCGGCGGAACGCCACCCGGTTGCTCAACTGCTCGGCCACGCCCTGGGCCACCAGCTGGGCCTGGGACTCGGGATTCTTGACCTCCAGGATGTTGAGCTGGACCTGCTTGCCGGTCAGCTTCTCCAAGTCGGCGCGGATCCGGTCGGCCTCGGTGCCGCGGCGCCCGATCACGATTCCCGGCCGGGCGGTGTGGATGTCCACCCGGACCCGGTCGCGGGTGCGCTCGATCTCGACGTCGGCGATCCCGGCGCGCTCCAGACCCGAGGCCAGCAGCCGGCGGATCGCCACGTCCTCCCTGACGTAGTCGGCGTACTGCTTGTCGGCGTACCAGCGGGACTTCCAGTCGGTGGTGATGCCGAGGCGGAAGCCGTGCGGGTTGATCTTCTGGCCCACTACTGCGAGCCTCCCTTCGCTTCGTCCGAAGCCTTCTTGGCGGGTGCCTTCTTCGCCGGCGCCTTCTTGGCGGGCGCTTTCTTCGCCGGCGCCTTCGCCGGGGCGGTCCCGACTCCGGCGGCGGCCTTGCTGCCCTGGGCCCGGCGCGAACGCGAGGTCTGCGCGGCGGCCCGCTCGCCGCGCGGCGGCCGGCTCTCGACCACCACGGTGATGTGGCTGGTGCGCTTGCGGATCCGGTAGGCCCGGCCCTGTGCGCGCGGGCGGATGCGCTTGGCGGTCGGACCCTCGTCGGCGTAGACGGTGGCGACGACCAGGGAGCGCGGGTCCAGTCCGCTGTTGTTCTGGGCGTTGGCCGCCGCGCTGGCGATCACCTTGGCCACCGGGTCGCTGGCCGCCTGCGGCGCCCAGCGCAGGATGTCGAGGGCGTCCTCGACCGACTTGCCGCGGACCAGGTTGATCACCCGGCGCGCCTTGCTCGCCGAGATGCCCACGTACTTGGCGACCGCGCTGGCGGAGGGGAACTCGGTCTCGGTCTTCGTCGGGGTGCTCATCGCCGCTTCTCCTGAATCGCGGCGTTCATCGCCGCTTGCTCTTCCGGTCGTCCTTGATGTGGCCCTTGAACGTCCGCGTCGGGGCGAACTCACCCAGCTTGTGCCCGACCATCGCCTCGGTCACGAACACCGGCACGTGCTTGCGGCCGTCGTGCACGGCGAAGGTGTGGCCGATGAAGTCCGGGATGATGGTCGAGCGCCGCGACCAGGTCTTGATGACCTGCTTGGTGTTCTTCTCGTTCTGCGCGTCGACCTTCTTGAGCAGGTGCCCGTCGACGAACGGACCCTTCTTCAGGCTGCGTGGCATCTGGTGTACTCCTCTTCCCGCGGCCTAGCGCTTGTTCTTGCCGGTGCGCCGGCGTCGGACGATGAGCCTGTCGCTCGGCTTGTTGGGATTGCGGGTGCGGCCTTCGGGCCTGCCCCACGGGCTGACCGGGTGCCGGCCGCCGGAGGTCTTGCCCTCACCGCCGCCGTGCGGATGGTCGACGGGGTTCATCACCACGCCGCGGACGGTCGGGCGGCGGCCCTTCCACCGCATCCGGCCGGCCTTGCCCCAGTTGATGTTGGACTGCTCGGCGTTGCCGACCTCCCCGACGGTGGCGCGGCAGCGGACGTCCACGCGGCGGATCTCACCGGAGGGCATGCGCAATGCCGCGTAGGCGCCCTCCTTGCCGAGCAGCTGGATGCTCGCCCCGGCCGAGCGGGCCAGCTTGGCGCCGCCGCCCGGGCGCAGTTCCACGGCGTGGATCAGGGTGCCGGCCGGGATGTTGCGCAGCGGCAGATTGTTGCCCGGCTTGATGTCGGCGTTGGGACCCGACTCCACGATGTGGCCCTGCCGCAGTCCCTGCGGGGCGATGATGTAGCGCTTCTCGCCATCGAGGTAGTGCAGCAGCGCGATGTTCGCGGTGCGGTTGGGGTCGTACTCGACGTGGGCGACCTTGGCGTTGACGCCGTCCTTGTCGTTGCGGCGGAAGTCGATGACCCGGTAGGCGCGCTTGTGCCCGCCGCCGCGGTGGCGGGTGGTGATCCGGCCGTGGGCGTTGCGCCCGCCGGTGCCGTGCAGCGGACGGATCAGCGACTTCTCCGGGTTCGAGCGGGTGATCTCGGCGAAATCGGACACGCTCGCGCCGCGACGGCCCGGCGTCGTCGGCTTGTACTTGCGGATTCCCATGTCAGGTCCTTATCTCCCGTCGCCGGCTAGGCCGGTGCTCCGAAGATGTCGATGGGCTTGCTGCCCGGTGCCAGGGTCACGATGGCGCGTTTGGTGTCCTTGCGCCGGCCGTAGCCGTAGCGGGTGCGCTTGCGCTTGCCCGGGCGATTCGCGGTGTTCACCGAGGCGACCTTCACCGAGAAGATCTTCTCGACGGCGATCTTGATCTGCGTCTTGTTCGAGTCCGGCGCGACGAGGAAGGTGTAGACGTTGTCCTCGATCAGGCCGTAGGACTTCTCGGAGATCACCGGGGCGAGGATGACGTCGCGCGGGTCGGTCACGGTAGCCATCAGGCGCTCGCCTCCTCGGTGGACCTCGATCCGGACAGGGCACGGGAGATGTAGGCGTCGAGCGCCTCGACGCTGAACACCACGTCGTCGGCCTTGAGCACGTCGTAGGTGTTGAGCTGGTCGGGGGTGATCACATGAACGCCGGGCAGGTTGCGCACGCTCTTGGCGCCGACCTCGTCGGCCGGTCCGATCACCACCAGAACCCGGGGCCGGTCGGTCAGGGTGCCCAGGAACGCCCGGGCGCTCCTGGTCGAGGGATCCGCTCCGGCGACGATCTCGGTCACCGCGTGGATCCGGCCGTTGCGGGCCCGGTCGCTGAGCGCACCGCGCAGCGCGGCGACGATCATCTTCTTGGGGGTCCGCTGGCTGTAGTCGCGCGGCTTGGGGCCGTGCACGGTGCCGCCGCCGGTGAACTGCGGGGCGCGGGTCGAGCCCTGACGGGCCCGGCCGGTGCCCTTCTGCCGGTAGGGCTTACGGCCGCCGCCGGAGACCTCGGCGCGGGTCTTGGTGGAGTGGGTTCCCTGCCGCCGCGCGGCGAGCTGGGCGTTGACCACCTGGTGCATCAGCGCGATGTTCGGCTCGACGTCGAACAGGGCGGCGGGGAGTTCGGCCGTGCCACTGGTCGTGCCGTCCGGGGTGCGGACGTCGATCTTGAGAGTCATTACTTCTCGCCTCCGGCCTCGCCACGCTTCACCGCGGTGCGCACCATCACCAGCCCGCCGGTGCGGCCGGGGACCGCGCCCCTGATCAGCAGCACGCCGTTCTCGGCGTCGACCTTGTGGACCTTGAGGTTCTGGGTGGTGACGCGGTCGTTGCCCATCCGGCCCGACATCCGGGTGCCCTTGAACACCCGGCCCGGGGTGGAGCAGCCGCCGATCGAACCCGGCCGGCGGTGCACCGCCTGAGCGCCGTGCGCGGCGCCCTGGCCGGCGAAGCCGTGCCGCTTCATGGTGCCGGCGAAGCCCTTGCCCTTGGAGGTGCCGGTGACGTCGACATAGCCGCCCTCCGTGAAGATCTCGGCCGTCAGCTCCTGGCCCACCTCGTACTCGCCGGCGGCGGCCTCGTCGGGCAGGCGCAGCTCGGCGAGGTGCCGGCGCGGGTTTACCCCGGCGGCGGCGAACTGCCCGGTGACCGGCTTGTTGACCTTGCGCGGGCTGATCTCGCCGTAGGCGAGCTGCACGGCGCTGTACCCGTCGCGCTCGGGCGTGCGGATGCGGGTGACCACGTTGGGGCCGGCCTTGACCACCGTCACCGGGACGACGCGGTTGTTCTCGTCGAAGACCTGGGTCATCCCCAGCTTGGTGCCCAGGATGCCGCGCCGCGGGGCGGTGGATCCACCTGTCTTTGCCATGGCTGTTCGGTCCCCTACTGGATGTTCACGTCGACGCTGGCCGGCAGGTCGATGCGCATCAGCGCGTCGACCGTCTTCGGGGTCGGGTCGATGATGTCGATGAGCCGCTTGTGGGTGCGCATCTCGAAGTGCTCGCGCGAGTCCTTGTACTTGTGCGGAGAGCGGATGACGCAGTAGACGTTCTTCTCCGTCGGCAGCGGCACGGGGCCCACCACGCTGGCACCGGTTCGGGTGACCGTCTCCACGATCTTGCGCGCCGAGGCGTCGATGGCCTCGTGGTCATAGGCCTTGAGCCTGATGCGGATCTTCTGTCCCGCCACGCTTCTCCCGCCTTCACTGGTACCGGTGCGCGCCCGGGAACCCGGGCGCTGGCTGTCGCCGCCTCTGTTTACCTGTCGTGGTCCACCGGTTCCCGCGCGCGGAGACCACGGGCGCGAGGAGCACCGCCGTCTCTGCGAAGTGGGGACCGGATGCGCCTGTCGGCGCTGGTCGCATGCCCTTGACGGGCAACCTCGCAAGTATGCCTCAGGCGTGGCTCGGACGCCAAATCCGGGTCGCGGCGGGTCGGGCTGGCATACGGTGCCCAGATGTACCGCGTGATCCAGTGGGCCACCGGCGGGGTGGGCCGGGCCGCCATCCAGGGCGTGCTGCGCCACCCCGAACTCGAACTCGTGGGGTGCTGGGTGCACAGCGCCGACAAGGACGGCCGCGACGCGGGCGAACTGGCCGGCGAGTCGCCCATCGGGGTGGCGGCCACCACCGACGTCGAGAAGCTGCTGGCCACCGACGCCGACTGCGTCATGTACTCCCCGCTGCTGCCCGACGAGGCCGTGGTGGCCGCGATCCTGCGCTCGGGCAAGAACGTCGTCACCCCGGTGGGCTGGGTCTACCCCGACCGGACCAACCCCGCGGTGGCCGCGATCGAGGCGGCCTGCCTCGACGGCCGCGTCACGCTGCACGGCTCGGGCATCCATCCCGGCGGCATCACCGAGCGGTTCCCGCTGATGGTCACCTCGCTGTCCTCGGCGATCACCCACGTGCGCGCCGAGGAGTACTCCGACCTTCGCACCTACAACGCCCCGTTCGTGGTCCGCGACGTGATGGGCTTCGGACTGACCCCCGAGCAGGCCGTCGGCGGGCCGATCGCCGCCCTGCTCGAGGGCGGGTTCAAGGCCTCGGTGCGCATGGTGGCCGAGACGCTCGGCTTCGATGCCGAACCCAGGATCCGCTCGACCCAGGAGGTCGCGGTGGCGGTGCACGGCAGCGACGAGCTGGTCGTGCCGATGGAACCGGGCACGGTGGCGGCGCGGCGGTTCCGGTGGGAGGCCGTCGTCGACCACACCCCGGTGGTCACCGCGGCGGTGAACTGGCTGATGTGCGAGGTCGACCTCGACCCGCCGTGGACGCTGGGCCCGCTGGGCGAACGCTTCGAGGTGGAGGTTACCGGCGACCCGCACGTGTTCCTGACCTTCAAGGGCCTGCAGCCCGAGACGGTGGCCGAGGGGTTGATCCGCAACCCCGGCGTGGTGGCCACCGCCAACCACTGCGTGAGCGCGATCCCCGACGTGTGCGTGGCCGAACCGGGGATCAAGACCTACCTGGACCTGCCGCTGATCGCCGGGCGGGCGGCGCCCGATCTGGGACGCGGCCGCGGCGGCCACTAGCCCCGCGCCGCCCAGAACCCGCAGCGGTGCCGTTCGGCGGACCCCCGTCGGGCGACACCGCTGACCTAATGCCCTTGCCGGGATGCGATCATGGGCCAGACTGGCCATCGACACCTGTCAAGTATGTTGAGGGAGATCCGATGAGCGCACGCATCGCCGACGACGCCGCCAAGGTACTGGCCAACCCGCAGGCCTACACCGACGAGGACGCCCTGCACGCGGCGCTGACCCGTCTGCGCGAGCACGCCCCGGTGTCCTGGGTCGACGTTCCGCCCTACCGGCCGTTCTGGGCGATCACCAGGCACGCCGACATCATGGAGATCGAACGGCAGAACGATCTCTTCACCAACTTCCCGCGGCCGCTGCTGGCCGTCGCCGAGGCCGACGACGCGTTCCTGCGCGACATCGAGGCCGGCACCGGCCTGCGCACCCTGATCCACATGGACGACCCGCACCACCGCGACGTCCGCAAGATCGGGGTCGACTGGTTTCGCCCGAAGGCCATGCGGGACTTGAAGATCCGGGTCGACGAACTGGCCAAGCAGTACGTCGACAAGATGGTCGAGAAGGGCCCCGAGTGCGACTTCGTCCAGGAGGTCGCCGTCGACTACCCGCTGTACGTGATCCTCTCGCTGCTCGGCCTGCCCGAGTCGGACTTCCCGCGGATGCTCAAGCTGACCCAGGAGATGTTCGGCGGAGACGACTCGGAGTTCCAACGCGGCGGCAGCATCGAGGACATCCAGGCGGTGCTGCTGGACTTCTTCATGTACTTCTCCGCGCTGACCCAGTCCCGTCGCGAGCACCCGACCGAGGACCTCTCCTCGGCGATCGCCAACGCCAGGATCAACGGCGAACCGCTCAGCGACATGGACACGCTGTCGTACTACGTGATCGTGGCCAGCGCCGGGCACGACACCACCAGCGCGGCGATCTCCGGGGGCATGCTGGCGCTGACCGAGAACCCCGGCGAGATCAAGCGCCTGCGGGACGACATGTCCCTGATGGGGACCGCCACCGAGGAGATCATCCGGTGGGTGGTTCCGGTCAAGGAGTTCATGCGCACCGCCCAGGCCGACACCGAGGTCCGCGGGGTGCCGATCGCCGAGGGCGAGTCGGTGCTGCTCAGCTACGTCTCGGCCAACCGGGACGCCGACGTCTTCGCCGACCCGTTCCGCTTCGACGTCGGGCGCGACCCCAACAAGCACCTGTCGTTCGGCCACGGTGTGCACTTCTGCCTCGGCGCCGCGCTGGCCCGGATGGAGATCAACAGCTTCTTCACCGAGCTGATCCCGCGGCTGGAGTCGGTCGAGCTGGCCGGCGACCCGGAGTTCATGGCCACCACATTCGTCGGCGGCCTCAAACACCTGCCGATCCGCTACTCGCTGAAGTGACGAAGTCCGCCGCGCGGTGCCCGATCATGGCGATGGTGGCGTGCGGACCGCGCGACGGGACTCCCGGCAGCACCGAGCCGTCGACGACCCACAGGCCCGCGGTCCCGTGCACCCGGCAACGGTGGTCGACGACCGGTCCCATCGGGGCGGTACCGCACAGGTGCTGGGAGGTCGACCAGGCCGGTTCGCCCAGTTCGGTGGCCCCGGCCAGCATCTCGGTGACCACTTCGCAGCCGCGCCGCAGGTCGGCGACGTCGGCGGGTTCGCCGTCGTAGCGGTGCTCGATGCGCGGCGGCACCGAGGGATCCGCCGAGACCAACCCGAGGCGCCCCCGCGACCGCGGCCGCATCAGCCCCACCCCGACGAGGGTGGACGGCGAACCGAAACCGGTGGTGTACGGGCGGATCTCCAGCGGCCCGGCGACCAGCACCGCCTCCAGCACCGGACGGCCTTCCGCCGCCGGCCACGAGGTGGCCATCACCCATTCGGGGTGGTCCTGGAACCGCTGCCCGACCGGCAGGTCGGCGACGACGGCGATACCCAGCGCCGCCAGCTCCGCTGCCGGCCCCACCCCGGAGAGCAGCAGCAGCTGGGCCGAGGCGATCGCACCGGCGCACAGCACCACCCGGTCGGCGTCGAGGCGGTGGGGCCCGTCGGGGCCGTCGGCGTCGACGCCGCCGGCCCGCCCGCCCGCGCACCCCCCCCCCGG
>CAYXOM010000170.1:0-5014 GCA_964466565.1 uncultured Mycobacterium sp. | reverse complement strand
GGCTCGCTGGGCCTGATGACTTCGGTGCTGATGACCCCCGACGGCAAGACCGTCGAGGCCGAGGCAGCCCACGGCACCGTCACCCGCCACTACCGGCAGCACCAGCAGGGCAAGCCGACCTCGACCAATCCGATCGCCTCGATCTTCGCCTGGACCCGCGGGCTGGGGCACCGGGGCAAGCTCGACGGCACCCCGGAGGTGATCGAGTTCGCCGAGACCCTCGAGGACGTGGTGATCGCCACCGTCGAGGGCGGCGAGATGACCAAGGACCTCGCCGTGCTGATCAGCCCGGAGCAGCCGTGGCAGACCAGCGAGCAGTTCCTGGCCACCCTGGCCGAGAACCTCAAGGCCGCCCTGGACTGACCGGGCCGGTCGACCTACCCGGCCGGCGGCGCCTGCCGCGCAGGGCCGCGGTGCTCCTCGACCCACGCCGCGACGAGGTCGGCGACCAGCTGGGGCGCCTCGAACATCGGGATGTGCCCGACGCCGTCCAGCGCGGTCACCTTCGAGATGTCCGGGATGTGACGCAGGAAGTGCTTGGTGTAGCGCGGGTGCGGCAGCACCCGGTCGCGCTCGCACACCACCAGGTGGGTGGGGGTGCAGGTCTGGGCCAGCTCCATCAGGCCCGGCAGCAGCAGCGCCTTGACCAGCAGCTGGTAGTAGGCCCGGCAGTGGGTGACGTCGGCGATCACCTCCCGCAGGTCGGCGTCGGACAGCCCGGCCGCGCCGGCGCTGATCGGCACGCTGGCCAGCGCCTTGGCCCCCGGCAGCCGCGCGGCGCGCGGGCCCAGCGCCAGCGCGGTCAGCCACACCGGGGCGCCGGCGACGAACTTCGCGACGATCTCGTATTTCACCGGCGACCAGCGGTGCCAGCCGCCGGCGGGGGCGATGGCCGTCAGCGTGCGGGCCCGGCCGCGTCGTTCGAGTTCGAAGGCCACCCAGCCGCCCAGCGAGTTGCCGACGACATGGGCGCTGCCCCAGCCCAATTCGTCGAGCTGTCGTTCGACGTGGTCGGCCAGGGTTGCGGTGTCGAGAAACCACGACCGGGTGCGCGGGCCGCCGTGGTGGCCGGCCATGGTCGGCGCGTACACCTCCATGCGGCCGGTGCGGGCCAGGGCCGGCGCGACGTCGTGCCAGACGTAGGACGACATCATGAACGGGTGCAGCAGCAGCACCGGTTCGCCGGAGCCGAGGTGGATGTGCGGCCGGGTCGTCATGCGGCCGGGCAGCCCTCCCGGTTGGGCCCCGCCAGCGCGGTCGGGGCGCCGGTGATCGCGGCGTCGATGACCTCGAACACCCCCGGGTTCCAGGTCAGCGCGGTGGCCCAGTCCAGGCCGGCCGCGTCGGAGACGAAGATCGAGTGGGTGTCGCTGAAGGTGTGGCAGCGCCGGTGTGGCAGCACCGGGTCGCTGATGCTCTTGGCCAGCGCGCTCTGCTCGGCGACGATCCCGTCGTTGGGCCACACCGCGGGGTTGGTCTGGCCCTCCTTGGTGAACCGGTTGCCCGCGATGAGCACCACCGGGATCTGGTCGAGCACGCCCGACTGGAACTCGTTCCAGCCGCCCTTGCCCATCAGGAACGGCTGGCTGACCTCGCGGCCGGACCCCGACACCGTCCGCTGGACCTCGGCCTTGCCGTCCTTCATCACCGTCTCGCACAGCGAGTCGCCCAGGCAGTCGTTGAGCGTCACCACGTCGTTGGCGTAGTCGCCGATGTGGGAGCCCTGCCACGGGGTGCCGATGGTGGTCAGCGAGCGCACCTTCACCGGACTGCCGGTCGTCGCCAGCACCCGGATCGCCGCCCGCGAGTACAACCCGCCCATCGAGTGTGCGACGAAGTCGACCTCGGTGACGCCCTTCTCGGACTGCAGCCAGTTGACGAACCGGGCCAGGTGCTCGCCGGCGGTGTCGATGCTGCCGGTGGAGTTCACCGTCATGTTCTCGGGCAACGTCACCGGGCACACCCCGAAGGCACCGAAGCCGGTCTGGTCCACCACCTGCCCGCGCCCGGCCATCGCCGGGGAGGTGTAGACCTGGTAGCCCTTGCCGATCAGGAACTCCCGGATCGCGGTGTTGGTGTTACCGGCCGCCAGTCCGGTGGCGCAGGCCTGGTCGGGGGTGGTGAACGGACTGGTGGCGTCCCCGCCGGAGACGACCACCACCGCCGCGGTGTCCGGGCGCCGGTCCGAACCGCCGGTGTTCGAGCAACCTGCCAGTGCCAGGGTCGCCGCGGCTAACAGCACCAGAGATTTCCGCATGACAGGATTGTCGCATCATGAGCCAGCAACCCCGTGTCGTTTTCTCCGGCGTCCAGCCCACCTCGGATTCCCTGCACCTGGGCAACGCGCTGGGGGCCGTCAGCCAGTGGGTGGGGCTGCAGGACGACTACGAGGCCTACTTCTGCGTGGTCGACCTGCACGCCATCACCGTCCCGCAGGATCCCGCCGTGCTGCGCCGGCGCACGCTGGTGACCGCCGCGCAGTACCTCGCCCTGGGCATCGACCCGGCCCGCTCGACGGTCTTTGTGCAGAGCCACGTTCCCGCCCACGCCGAACTGGCCTGGGTGCTCGGTTGCTTCACCGGGTTCGGGCAGGCCTCCCGGATGACCCAGTTCAAGGACAAGTCGGCCAAGCAGGGCGCGGAGTCGGCCACGGTGGGCCTGTTCACCTACCCGGTGCTGCAGGCCGCCGACGTGCTGCTGTATGACACCGAGCTGGTTCCGGTCGGGGAGGACCAGCGTCAGCACCTCGAACTCGCCCGCGACATCGCCGAGCGGGTCAACGCCCGCTTCCCGGGCACCTTCGTGGTGCCGGAGGTGATGATCTCCCGGCACGCCGCCAAGATCTACGACCTGGCCGAGCCGACGTCGAAGATGAGCAAGTCCGCGGCCGGCGACGCCGGGCTGATCAACCTGCTGGACGACCCGGCGGCGGCGGCGAAGAAGATCCGCTCGGCGGTGACCGACAGCGAGCGCGAGATCCGCTTCGACCCCGACGCCAAGCCCGGGGTCTCCAACCTGCTGCGGATCCAGTCCGGCGTCACCGGAACCGACGTCGAGACGCTGGCGGCCGGGTACGCCGGCCGGGGCTACGGCGATCTGAAATCCGAGACCGCCGACGCCGTGGTCGCCTACCTGCGCCCGATCCAGCAGCGCGTCGGCGAACTGCTCGACGACCCCGCGGAACTGGAGGCGATCCTGGCCAAGGGCGCCCAGCGCGCCCGGGCGGTGGCCGGGGCGACCCTGGGCCGGGTGTACGACCGGCTGGGGTTCCTGCCCTGCTGAAGGACGCCTGGGGCGCCGTGCTGCGCGCGCAGCGGCACTACCAGCGGGCCCAGGGCGACTTCTACGCCGCGGCGATCAGCTACTTCACCGTCTTCGCGATGTTCCCGCTGCTGATGATGGTCTTCGCCGTCGGCGGCTTCCTGCTCGCCAGCCGCCCGGACCTGCTGGCCGAGATCGACGCCCGCGTCAAGGCCGCCGTCCCCGGGGACTTCTCCGAACAGCTGCTCGCGCTGGTGGACTCCGCCATCGACTCGCGCGCCTCGGTCGGGATCATCGGTCTGGGCACCGCGCTCTACGTGGGCCTGCTGTGGATCCAGCGATTACGCGAGGCGCTGAGCCGCATGTGGCAACAGTCCGGTGCCGCAACCGGTTTCCTGGCCACCAAGCTCTCCGACCTGCGCGCCCTGCTGTCGGTGTTCGTGGCCGGTGCGCTGACCGTCGGCCTGACCACGCTGGCCGACCCGGCGCTGCGGCTGGCCGGCTCGCTGCGAGTGCTCTCGCTGGCCGGCTCGCTGCTGGTGTCCTGGGCGCTGTTCACCTGGGTCATCGCGCGGTTGCCCCGCCGGCCGGTCCCGGTGCGCGCCGCCGCCCGGGCCGGGCTGGCGGCCGCGGCCGGTTTCGAGATCTTCAAGCAGGTGGCCTCGATATACCTGCGCATCGTCGTGCACGGCCCGGCCGGGGCGGTGTTCGGGCCGGTGCTGGGTCTGCTGGTTTTCGTCTACCTGACCGCCCGGATGGTGCTGTTCGCCACCGCCTGGGCGGCCAGCGCTAGCGGGCCTGAACCCGCTGGTTGAACGAGCGCGCGGTCATCATCAGGCTGAACACCACGACGGTGCCGACCACCGCGACCCCGACGCGCACCGGAAGCCCCCCCGCCGAGAGCATCGGGGGCGCGGCCACCGCGGCGGTGTCCGGCGCGGGAGCGGTCAGCGAGGGGTCGGGTTCGATCAGGTTGCCGATCCTGGTTCCCGGCGCGGTCGCGAACCCGTAGTCCAGCAGCCGGGCGGCCTGCTCCCAGGGCGCGATCGGCTGGCGGGTGCCCCGCAGCAGCACCGCCATCAGCCGGCGCCCGTCGCGTTCGGCGGCGCCGACGAACGTCTGCCGGGCGTCGTCGGTGTAGCCGGTCTTGCCGCCCAGAGCGCCCGGGTAGTTGTAGAGCAGTTTGTTGTCGTTCTCCACCGGGTAGGGCGGCAGCCCGACGTTGTCGGGGAACAGGTAACTGCGGGTGGCGGCGATGCCGGCGAACACCGGGTTGTTGAACGCATATCGGTAGAACAGGCCCATGTCGTAGGCCGAGGTGCTCATCCCCGGGCCGTCGAGTCCCGACGGGGTGGCCGCCCGGGTGTCGTGCCCGCCGAGCTTGGCGGCCAGCGTGTTGAGCTTGCCCAGCGTGACGTCGAAACCGCCCAGCGCGCCGGCCAGCGCGTGGGCGGCGTCGTTGCCGGAGTACATGATCAGCGCGTGCAGCAGGTCGTTGACGGTGTAGCGGCTGCCCGGCTCGATGCCCACCCGGGTGCCCTCGGAGTTGGCGTCCTCCTGGGTGCCGTCGACGATCCGATCCAGCGGGAGTTCGCCGATTGCCGCCATCGCGGTGAGGACCTTGATCAGGCTCGCCGGGCGGTGGCGGCCGTGCGGGTCGCGGGCGGCGATCACCTCGCCGGTGTCGATGTCGGCGACCAGCCAGGCCTCCGCGGAGATCTCGTCGGTCGGCAGCGGCGGGGGGCCGGCGGCC
>CAYXOM010000169.1:0-6223 GCA_964466565.1 uncultured Mycobacterium sp. | reverse complement strand
CGTCGGTGGCGGCGGCTGCCGGACCGGCCACCGCGACCCGGGCGGTGCGTCCGGCTGCGGCCGTCTCGCGCGCGAACGTCGCCGCCTCCCGGGCGCCGTCGGCGAGTGCCGTCGGCCGGTTCTTCGGACTGTTCGCGCCGGACACCCGCGGACGCAAGATCACCATCTACAAGGGAACGCACTTCGCGATCCCGAACAACTTCGGGTTCTTCATCCGACGGGTCAACGGCACCGGCACGTTCACTGCGAACACCACCTACGACCTCGGGGACGAAGACCAGTTCGACTGGAACAAGTTCACCGGGATCGCGTTCACCCCGCTGGAGCCCGACCGCGACTCGGCCATGGTGGGCTGGCGCTACAACCTGACCAGCGGTGAGTTCGAGATCGCGCCGTTCTACAACGTCGGCAAGCGGCGCATCCTGCCCAGCCGGGCCGAGGTGATCTCGGTGCCCGCCGACGCGACCTTCCAGTACCTGGTGGACTACACCGGGGTCACCCTCAGCTACGGCGAAAGCACGGTGTTCAAGCCCTACCCCGAGGGCCTGACCCCTAACGTCTGGACCGCGGCGCGCGTCAGCGGATGGTTCGGCGGCAACGAGGTCGCGCCCCGGACGATCTCGTATTTCATCAAGTTCGCATGAGCCATAGGATTTCAGTGAATTCCTGACGTGCTTCGCTGGATTGGGTCCGCAATCGGATGAGGATCACCGTCGCCGGCGCCGGTATCGGGGGCCTGAGCTGTGCGCTCGCGCTGCAGCGGACCGGTCACGAGGTCGAGGTCTATGAATCGGCGCCGCAGATCACCCCGGTGGGAGCGGGGATCTGGCTGTCGCCGAACGGCCAGGAGGTGCTGCGGCGGATCGACACCGACGTACTCGACGAGGTGGTGGCCGCCGGGCGGCTGATGGACGAGGCCGTGATCGTCACCTCCGCGGGAAAGACGCTCAGCCGGATCGCGCCGGAGATGTTCGGCGGCCGCTACCGCTGCCCGCGGATACTCGCGATCAGCCGGCCCCGGCTCCACCACGTCCTGCACGGTGCGCTTCGTCCCGGAACGGTCCGGCTCGGGCGGCGGCTGGCCGGCTTCGAGGACTCCGGTGACGGTGTCACCGCGACATTCAGCGAGGGAGCGGGTACGGCGGATCGCGCGCGGTCCGACGTGCTGATCGGAGCAGACGGGATTCACTCCACCGTCCGGGCCGGACTGTTCGGCGAGATGGCACTGCGGTACTCCGGCCAGACCTGCTGGCGCAGCCTTAGCCCGTTCTCCCTGGAGGACCAGTGGGCCGGCCGGGGCACCGAGATCTGGGCCGACGAGGCGGGACTGCGGGCGGGTTTCTCGCAGGTCGCCGAAGGCCAGGTGTATCTGTACGTGACCGCGCTGGCCGAACCCGATCAACGCCAGGACGCCGACAGCGCCAAGGCCGACCTGCTCGGTCTTGCGCGGGCATTCCCGCCGGTCGTCGGCGAGATCATCGAGGCGACCCCGGCCGAGGGCCTGATCCGGTCGGACCTCTCCGACCTGCCCCCGCTGAAGAGTTACGTCAGCGGCCGGGTCGCCGTGCTCGGCGACGCCGCCCACGCCACGACCCCGAACCTGGGCCAGGGCGCCAATCAGGCGATGGAGAGCGCCTTGGCGATCACTCACTATCTCACCGGCGCCGGGAATCCCGCTCCCGCGCTGCGGGCCTACGAGAAGGCGCGGATAGCCAAGGCCAGTTTCATCGTGAACACGTCCTGGCGGCTGAACCGCTTGATCAATCTGCGATCCCGACGGGCGCGCCGGGTGCGCGACGCCGTGATGAGCAGGGTGCCGGAAGCCATGGCGGCCAGGCAGTTCCATCGCGTTCTGGACGTACCCGAACTCGCCTGACCGCTGCTCCGGTGCGGATCACGCGGTGTCACCCGGCAGCATGTGTTCGGGGTGGTGGTAGGCGTTGGTGCCGGCGGGGATGGGCAGGTGCGGGGGTGGGATCCATTGGGTCTGGCCGGTGGGGAGTTTTCGGGTTGTCCAGCCGCCGGGTTTGAGTAGCCGGTGGTGTGGGCGGCAGGCGAAGGTGAGGTTGTCGATGTTGGTGGTGCCGCCGTGGGCCCAGTCTGTGATGTGGTGGACTTCGCTGAGGTAGCCGGGGGCGGTGCAGCCGGGGGCGGTGCAGCCGCGGTCGCGGGCCTGCATGTGTCAGTTGTGCACCCTAGTGTTGGGGCATGACGACACGGACAGCGATCTACACCCGCATCTCTAAAGACCAGTCCGGTGAGCGCCTAGGCGTGACCCGGCAGCTGGACGAATGTCTGAAGCTGGCCGACCGGCTGGGCTGGCAGGTGGTGGCCCACTACGACGACAACGACATCTCAGCGTTCAGCAGGCGAACGAAACGGCCCGGGTACGAAGCACTGCTGGATGCCATGAAGAACCGCGAAGTCGACGCGATCTTGTGCTGGCACACCGACCGCCTGTATCGCCGCCCCGGTGATCTGGAACGGCTGATCGAAGTCACCGAAGCCTGCGGTGTGGACATCCGCACGGTGCAGTCAGGAACCATCGACTTGTCGAACTCGGCTGGCCGGTTGGTCGCACGTATCCTCGGGTCGATGTCGAACGCCGAATCCGAAACGAAAGGTGAGAGGCAACGCGCCGCGAACGTCCAGAAGGCGCAGCAGGGTCGGTGGCAGACCGCGAACCGGACGTTCGGGTACACCATGGATGGGCAGCCTCTGGAACCTGAAGCCAGCGCCGTTCGTCAGGCCGTGGTCGATGTGCTGGCGGGTCATTCGATTCAGGGGGTGGCAAGGGCTTGGAACGCCGCTGGGTTCCGGACCACGCTGGCCGGCACTGTCCGAACCGATCCGCGTACCAAGGTCAAGCGCACCGTGTCTGGGTTGTGGACATCGCCGAAAGTGCGCCGCCTGCTGATGAACCCGCGCTACGCGGGCCTGAAGGTTCACCAGGGCAGGATCATCGGGCCGGGGGACTGGTCCCCGCTGATCGACCCCGACACGCATAAGGGTCTGGTGGCGTTGCTGTCAGACCCTGTACGCAAGCCCCGGGCAAGCTTTGAGCGCCGGTTCATGGGTGCCGGGTTGTACCGATGCGGTATCTGCGAATCCACCATGCGAACGGCCTACCCGGGTGCGCGGAAGTCTCGCTGCTATGCATGCCGGAACGGTGCCCATCTGGTTCGCAGCGGTCAGCCGCTGGACGACTATGTGACCGCGACAGTGCTGGAACGGCTCAGCCGCGACGACGCCGCGAACCTGTTGGCGAATCAAGGTGTCGATGTGGTGGCGCTGGGGGTGCAGCGGGAAGCCCTGCAACGCAAGCTGGATGACATCACACGAATGTTCGATGACGATGAGATCGACGCCGAACAGTTCCGCACGACCTCGGTGTCGACGCGTAACAAGCTGGCGGTGATCGACCGGCAACTGGCCGAGGTGGGGCGCAGCAGCCCAGCCGCAGCCCTGGCCGCCGCCGACGACGTGTGGGCGCTGTGGAATTCGATGACACCCACCCAGCAGGCTGATGCCGTCGATGAAATCGCGGTGGTGACGGTCAACCCTTGCCCGAAAGGTCAGCGGCGGTTCGACCCCGACTACATCGACATCGTGTGGAAGCAGCCCGAATAGCGGTCACGATCTGCTGGGCCAATTTGACCCACTACTGGATGGTCCTACCTCAATCCACATCTTCCTGATCAAAGGCCGTTGGATCGGTTGGAAGAACGCAACTTTGCAGGATTCTGCAAAGTCGTAAGACCAGGAAGAGAAGCCCCTCATTTGATCCACAGCTTCATTCACACTCTGTCCCCATCTGGGGCAGCAGCGTGGCGTGGCACTGATGTGTCAGCAACCGGCCATAGCTTTAGGGCATGGCATCACTGGCGCAGATCGTGGCGGCCCGCGACAACCGTTGCAGCACAACGGGTGAGGTCGCGCCGTGGATGCGCGCCCTGGATGACAAGTCCCGGGAAGCTGCGCGGCGCAACGCCGCTGCGGCACCGCCGCTGACCCGCCGCCAGCAGGAACGCCTGCGGCTGCTGTTCCGCACGACATCGGGGGGAACCAAAGAAGAAAGGGAAAGCCCGCCGTGATCAGAAGACGACGGGGCGGCCCCCCGATCCCCCAGAAGGCCGCCGCCGCCACCTATGTGCGATTCGATCTTAACCGCCGCCACGGGTCGGTTCGCTTACCGAGATTCGACTGCGGATGCGCCGATCCTTGGACCTGCCGATGCCGCGAACCCGAACCTTCCCAGCGGCGCGTCCAGGGCTACGTCGCCGCGATCCAGCACCTCAACGAACACGGCCTGACCGCCGCAGCGTTGCTTCCGGAACTGCGGATGCTGTGGCAGCAGGGGGAACACCGACTGGTCGACAAGGTTGCCCGCGAATGGGAATTGGCGCAGTGACCGACCGCACCGACGAGCTTCTCGAGCTTGAGGCCGGGGAATCACCGAGCGGCATGCTGGACGCTATCGACAGCTACCTTGGTCGGTTTGTGATCTACCCCAGCGTGCATGAGCGCCGCGCCCACGTCCTGTGGATCGCACACACCTGGCTGATGGACGCCTGGGATTCCACCCCCCGCATCGCGTTCCTCTCACCCGAGCCCGGTTCCGGAAAGTCTCGCGCGCTTGAGGTCACCGAACCGCTGGTGCAACGCCCCGTGCATGCGGTGAACACGTCGCCGGCCTACCTGTTCCGCAAGGTTTCCGACCCTGAAGGACCGCCGACGATCTTGTACGACGAGATCGACACGGTGTTCGGGCCGAAAGCCAAAGACAATGAGGACATTCGGGGAATGCTCAACGCCGGTCACCGAAAGGGCGCAACCGCGGGCCGCTGCGTAGTGCGCGGCAAGACCGTCATCACCGAAGAACTACCGGCCTACTGTGCTGTGGCGCTGGCCGGTCTGGACGATCTGCCCGCCACCATCATGTCCCGGTCGGTGGTGGTGCGGATGCGACGCCGCGCCCCCGGCGAGAAGGTGGAACCGTGGCGGCTGCGGATCAACGGCCCCCAGGCCGCCGTACTGAAGGCGCGGCTGGCCGCCTGGTCTGAATCCGTCGCCGCCCAACTGGCCGCCCAACCGGCTTGGCCGTCGATGCCCGAGGGGATCGAAGACCGGGACGCCGATGTGTGGGAAGCCCTGCTGGCGGTGGCCGACCTGGCCGGGGGGCGCTGGCCGGTCGATGCCCGCGAATCCTGTGTCCGGCTGGTGAAGGCCAACCGCGAAACGGCACCCAGCCTGGGGGTGCAGCTGCTGGGCGACATCCGAGCCGTGTTCGACGCATTCGGCGCAGACAAGATTCCTACCGACGATCTGGTCAAGGCGCTGTGCGGTCTGGACGAATCGCCCTGGCGGTCGATCCGCAAGGGCGAGGCGCTGGACGCCCGCAGCTTGGCGGTCAGGCTGGGCAAGTACGGCATCGGGTCGAAGTCCCAACGGCACAACGAAACGGTGTTCAAGGGCTACGCCCGTGCCCAGTTCGACGATGCCTGGACCCGCTACCTGCCCGCCCCCACGCCATCCGAAACTGCGGTTACATCGGTTACACCCGACACGGGGATGCTGCCTGTAACCGATGTAACCGATGTAACCGATGATCGGGGGGACTGCCGGGGGTGCGGTGCGGCGCTGATGTCGCCGGAATCCATCAGTGCGGGCCTGTGCACCGAATGCCGCCTGGACGGTGCCCAGTGACCCAAATATCTGGGGCAGCCGACGACGGCATCCAGGCCATGCTGGATGCCGAAGCACACCGCAAGGAACGGACCCGCCAGCGGCACGCCCGCGAGAGCGCCGCCCTCGCCGGTGGTGTCACTGGGGTCAGCCGCGAGAGCGTCAGGAAGGCCAAGAAGCTAAACCGGATCGACCCCGAGCTTGCCGCCCGGGTACGGAACGGGTTGATCACTTTGGACGCCGCCTACCGCCTGGTGGTCAACGACACCCGGGTTCCGCTGTTCCTGAAGCTGCCCGCAGATGTTGACACCGAGCTACGCGAAGCCGCCGACGATCTCGAGCTCACCCGTCAACGACTTGTTGCTGATCTGATCACCTACTACCTGATCGCACGCCGCGCCGGCCGAAACGGGTGGGTGCTGTGAGCGACATCGTGGCCGGGTTGGTCGCTGCCCTGGCGGCAGCGCCGCGACTGGATGGTGCGCTGTGCAAGGGCAAAGCAGCCCAATTCGATGAGGCCGCACCCGGCGAACCCGAC
>CAYXOM010000168.1:0-7261 GCA_964466565.1 uncultured Mycobacterium sp. | reverse complement strand
GCCGGCGAGGAACCGGGGGAGAATGCCGTTGAGGCGGCTGACGCGATGCCTGCCGCCGAACCCGTGCCCGCCCTCGGGCAGGTGCCGTTGCCCGACCCGGTGACCGAAGCGGCTCCCGAGGATCTGCCCGTTCCGGTCGCCGATCGGGCCGGGCCGGCGGAGGCGCAGGAAGCCGTCCGGACCGATGCGGACGTCGAGACCGGGACCGGCGGCATGCGCAGCGCCCCAGCTGTCCCAGAGTCCGTCGAGCCCGTTGCGGCGCCGGTCGCCTGGGCGGCCCCGGAACCCAGCGTGGTAGTGGCGCCGGCCCCGGCCACCTCGGCTGATCGGCCCCCGGCGCCGTCGGCGTTCGCGGTGCCGGAACCGCCCGCGGCGGGGGCCGGCCCGGTGGCGACGATCGTGGCGGCGGTCAACGCCGCGGTGGTCGGCTGGTTCGACTCCACGGCGGCCTGGTTGGCGAGCCTGCCGGCCAACCCGGTTTCCGACTTCCTCTCCGGGGCGCTGCTGCTGGTGCGGCGCCAACTGTTCAACCAGCTGCCCACCGCGGCCCCCTACGAGTTCTCGACCAGCGCCGACGGACAGTTGATCGGCACACTCGGCGTCGTCGACGCTGAAGGCGACGAGCTCACTTACTCGTTGAGCACCGCACCCGCTCTGGGCGCTGTCGAGATCCGTCCCGACGGCACCTGGACCTACACCCCCGGACCCGACTTCGTCTTCGGGGCACCGGAGAGCTTCACGGTGGCGGTCGGCTCCGGTGGTTTCAACATCCTCAATCCCTTCGCCGGCCCGCTCGAAGTCACTGTCCCGGTGGGCCTGGTCGGGTCCGATCTCGACTACGGCTGGGGATACATCCGAAACCTCACCACCAGGGTCGTGACCTACAACGGTAGTCAGCAAGCGGGGAAACAACCCGCGAAGGGCTACCTGATCCAACCTGGGGAGCAGGTGCGGATCGGCTATTACCTGCCCGATGGTCCGACCGATCCCAGGTACAGTGACACGATTTCGCTATCGGCCCCCAGCGTGTCTTCGCCCGCTGCCACTGACACCTGGACGCTGAAAGCCGAGCTGAATCCCAAGCCCTTCTTGACCTTTTCCTGCGGCAATTCGAGCGGGAACGCCGGTTGCGCGACGTCATCGTCGAGCCCGCGTTACAACGACGGCAGCAAGATTCAGATCGGCGATGCGCCTGGCGTCTATGGCTACACCCCCGACACCCCGGGGGCCGAGGACGCGCTGGCGAAGCTGTCGCAGATGGCCGACAAGAACATCGACGGACTGAAGGCTCAATGGCTCAAGGCCCAATTCAGGGACACACCGCCCGACGACGCGGGCTGGGTGGTCAAGAGCAGCTCTGCGGACAACCCCAGCGACAACACCAATTCCAGGTCCTTCACGGTCACCGATTCGACGTCGACGACCGAGGGCTCGTCGTGGAAGGTCGGCGGCGGGGTCAAGTTCACTCCCATCGAGAAGGTCCTCGAACTAGCCGTCAATGCCGAGTACGGCAAGAACTACTCGAGCACCACGGCCAAGACCTTCACCACAACCTTCACTCAGTCCGTTCCGCCGTGGTCGGCCAACGAGCTCCTTCAGCAACCGCCCAAACTGCTGGCCAACGGCGACGCGGTGTTTAGCGTGCCGGACTTGGGAGTCACCTATCGCTTCTTCAACATGGACTTCATGCTGCCCAGCCAGACCAAGGACACGCCGTTCTACGAGTTCCGCACCGAGCCGCTGCAGCCCAAGAACGCCGTGACCGGTGCACCGATCGCCAATATCGGTTTCACGCTGCGGGATCCGAGATCGGATTTCCTCGAGCCCACGTACACCGTCGGCACCCAACGACAGTTGTCGCTGCGGGCCTACAACGGAATCGCCCTCAGCCAGGCGGCCTTTGAGCAACGGTCAATCTGGTCGTCATCAGACGAGAGGGTCGTCAGTGTCGACCCCTCCGGGAAGCTGACCGCCAACGCCCCGGGAACCGCCACCATCACCGCGCGCTACGACTGGGCGATCCCGCTGGGCGGAGGCAACACGCGCAGAGACTACGTCCTCGCAACGGTGAGGGTCACCGTCGAGTAGGGCGGCTGCCGCCTACGCGTCCCCCGACCCGCTCTCCTTCTCGATCTCGGCGATCAGCGCATCGACGTCGGCGCTGGAGACGTCCCCGCCGATCACCCGGTCGATGAAGCCGGCCGGCTCGTCGAGATCGGCCGACGTGGGCAGCAGGTCGGGGTGGTTCCACACCGCGTCGCGGGCATCCACCCCGGCGGCCGTTCCCAGCCGCTCCCACAGTGCGGCGGCCTCGCGCATCTTGCGCGGGCGCAGCTCCAGGCCCACCAGGGTGGCGAAGGTCTGCTCGGCCGGCCCTGCACTGGCGCGCCGGCGGCGCAGCATCTCCGAGAGCGCCCCGGTGCCGGGGATCCGCTCGCCGAGAGCGGCGGAGACCACCGTCAACACCCAGCCCTCGATCAGCGCGAGCAGGGTCTCCAGCCGCTCCAGGGCGGCGGTCTGCTCGGGGGTGGCCTTGGGCTCGAACATGCCCCCCTCGAGGTTGGCCTGGGAGAGCAGCTCCTCCATCTTCGACGGGTCGGCCAGCATGCTCGGGTCGAGCTGCCCGGCCAGCTGCTCCATGCCGCTCATGTCGACCTTCATCCCGCGCGCGTAGGCCTCCACCGCCCCGAGCAGCTGGGCGGACAGCCACGGCACCCCGGTGAAGAGCCGGTGGTGGGCGGCCTCGCGGGCGGCCAGGAACGTCAGCACCTCGCTGCGGGGCTGCTCGAGGCCTTCGGAGAGCGACTCGATCGCGCCGGGCAGCAGCGCGGCCACCCCGGGCGGGCCCAGCGGCAGCCCGATGTCGGTGGAGGTCAGCACCTCCTTGGACAGCCGGCCCAGCGCCTGGCCCAGCTGCGAGCCGAAGGCCATCGACCCCATCTGGGTCATCATCGCCATCAGCGGCCCGGCCATCGCCCGGGCCTCCTCGGGCAGCGCCGAGGACCACACCGCCGAGATCTGCTCGGCCATCGGGTCGCACAGCCGCTTCCAGGTGTCCAGGGTGTTGTCCACCCAGTCCTGCGGGGTCCACGCCACCGCCCGCGACGCCCCGGCGGGCAGCGCGGTGGCGCCGTCGAGCCAGGTGTCGGCCAGGTGCACCGCGTCGGCGACGGCGGCGGCGGTGGCCTCGGGCACCGGGGCGGTGAACCCGATCGAGCTCGACGCCAGCTTGCGGGCCAGGTCGTAGTTCACCGCGCCGCCGGCGTTGCCCGACTTCATCGCCGAGCCCGCCCCGGCGAACATCTGACCCAACTGGGTGAACAGCTGCCCGAGGTCGGCCATGTTGAACTGGCCGCCGCCGGCGGGGTCGCGCGGCTTGTCGGGGTCGTCGCCGGAGGAGAACCCGAAGGGCAGGTCGGCCATACCCGCTACGGTACCGCCGCTACTCTGTGCGGCGTGAGCAGGCGGATCCTCACCCTGGTGGTGGCGCTGGTCCCGGTCATGGTGTTCGGGGTGCTGCTCGGCGCGGTCAGCGTGCCGTACGTGGCGCTGGGGCCCGGGCCGACCTTCAACACCCTCGGCGAGGTCGACGGCACCCCGGTGGTGGCCATCGAGGGCACCGCGGTCAAGCCCACCTCCGGCAACCTCAACATGACCACCGTCGCCCAGCGCGACGGCCTGAGCCTGGCCCAGGCGCTGGCGCTGTGGGTCTCCGGGCGCGACCAGCTGGTCCCGCGCGACCTGGTCTACCCCCCGGAGCGCTCCCGCGACGAGATCGAGGCCCGCCAGAACGCCGACTTCGAGAGCTCCGAGGACAACGCCGAGTTCGCCGCCCTGAACTACCTGAAGTACCCCAAGGCGGTGCGGGTGGAGGGCGTCAACGACCCCGGGCCCTCGCTGGGCAAGCTGCAGGCCGGCGACGCCATCGACGCCGTCGACGGCACCGAGGTGGCCGACGTCGAGGCGTTCAGCACCCTGCTCAAGGCCACCAAACCCGGCCAGCAGGTCCGGCTGGACTACCGGCGCAAGAACGCCCCGGGGGGCACCGCGACGATCACGCTGGGGCGCAACGACGACCGCGACTACGGCTACCTGGGCATCGCGGTGGCCGACGCGCCGTGGGCGCCGTTCGCCATCGACTTCAACCTGGCCAACATCGGCGGGCCCTCGGCCGGGCTGATGTTCAGCCTGGCCGTCATCGACAAGCTCACCACCGGGGAGATCAACGGCGGCAAGTTCATCGCCGGCACCGGCTCGATCAACCCCGAGGGGGAGGTCGGCGCGGTCGGCGGGGTCACCCACAAGATGACCACCGCCCGGGAGGTCGGGGCGGTGGCGTTTCTGGTGCCGGCCGGCAACTGCGACGAGGCCCGCACCGCCCGGCTGCCCGGCTCCGACCCGTTGACGCTGGTCCGGGTGGACACCCTGGACACCGCGGTGCAGGCGATGGGCACCCTGGCCGCCGGCGGCAGCCCCCCGGTCTGCTAGCCGCAGCCCGTACCGGCGCCGATGCGTAGAGTTGGGTCCGTGACGCCAGGAGGACGCCCGTGAGTATCCGGCCCCCCGCCGCCCGCATGCCGGCGATGACCCCCCGCAGCCGCTTCCTGGTGACAGCCGGGATCGTCGGGGTGTTCCTGCTGCTGATCGGGCCCCGCTTCGTCGACACCTACGTCAACTGGCTGTGGTTCGGCGAACTCGGGTTCCGCGCGGTGTTCACCAAGGTGCTGCTGACCCGGCTGATCGTGTTCGCCGTCGCCGCGCTGCTGATGGGCCTGATCGTCTTCGCCGCCCTGGCGCTGGCCTACCGCACCCGCCCGGTGTTCGTGCCCACCGCCGGGCCCAACGACCCGGTGGCCCGCTACCGCACCGCGGTGATGGCCAAGCTGCGCGGCTTCGGCATCGGCATCCCGGTGACCATCGGCCTGCTCACCGGTCTGGTGGTGCAGAGCTACTGGCCGCGCATCCTGCTTTACCTCAACGGGGAGAGCTTCGGCATCAAGGACCCCCAGTTCGGCCTGGACATGGGGTTCTACGCCTTCGACCTGCCGTTCTACCGGCTGCTGCTGAGCTTCCTGTTCGCCGCGCTGTTCCTGGCGTTCCTGGCCAGCCTGCTCACCCACTACATCTTCGGCGGGATCCGGCTGGCGGCCGGCTCAGGCGTGCTCACCCGCGCCGCGCGCATCCAGCTGATCAGCCTGGTCGGCACCTTGATCCTGCTCAAGGCGGTGGCCTACTGGTTCGACCGCTACGAGTTGCTCAGCAACACCCGGGCGGGCAAGCCGTTCACCGGGGCGGGCTACACCGACATCAACGCCGTCATGCCGGCCAAGCTGATCCTGCTGGCCATCGCGGTGATCTGCGCGGCGGCGGTGTTCTCCGCGCTGGTGCTGCGCGATCTGCGCATCCCGGCGATCGGGGTGGTGCTGCTGCTGCTGAGCTCGCTGGTGGTCGGGGCGGGCTGGCCGCTGATCGTCGAGCAGTTCTCGGTCAAGCCCAACGCCGCCCAGAAGGAGCGGGAGTACATCAGCCGCTCGATCACCGCCACCCGGCAGGCCTACGGCCTGACCGACCAGACGGTGACCTACCGCGACTACAGCGGCAACGCCCCCACCAACGCCGCCCAGGTGGCCGCCGACCGGGCCACCACCTCCAACATCCGGGTGCTCGACCCCAACGTCGTCAGCCCGGCGTTCACCCAGTTCCAGCAGGGCAAGAACTTCTACTCCTTCCCCGAGCAGCTCAACATGGACCGCTACCGCGGCCGCGACGGCGTAATGCGCGACTACGTGGTGGCCGCCCGCGAGCTCAACCCCGCCCGGCTGATCGACAACCAGCGCGACTGGATCAACCGGCACACCGTGTTCACCCACGGCAACGGGTTCATCGCCTCCCCGGCCAACACCGTGCGCGGCATCGCCAACGACCCCACCGCCGCCGGCGGCTACCCGGAGTTCCTGGCCAGTGTGGTCGGGGCCAACGGCAGCGTCGTCTCGCCGGGGCCCGCGCCGCTGGACCAGCCGCGGATCTACTTCGGGCCGGTGATCGCCTCGGCGCCCAATGACTACGCGATCGTCGGCAAGAACGGTGACGACCGCGAGTACGACTACGAGACCAACACCGAGACCAAGAACTACACCTACAACGGCGTGGGCGGGGTCGGCATCGGCAACTGGGTCAACCGCGGGGTGTTCGCCGCCAAGTACGGCGAGCGCAACTTCCTGTTCTCCAACGTCATCGGCGCCAACTCCAAGATCCTGTTCAACCGCGACCCCGCCGAGCGGGTCAAGGCGGTGGCGCCGTGGCTGACCACCGAGTCCTCGGTGTACCCGGCGATTGTCAACAAGCGGGTCGTGTGGATCATCGACGGCTACACCACCCTGGACAACTACCCGTACTCGCAGCTGACGTCGCTGAGCTCGGCGACGGCGGACTCCACCGAGGTGGCCATCAACCGGCTGCGCCCGGACAAGCTGGTCAGCTACATCCGCAACTCGGTGAAGGCCACCGTCGACGCCTACGACGGCACCGTGACGCTGTACGCGCAGGACGAGTCCGACCCGGTGCTCAAGGCGTGGACCAAGGCCTTCCCCGGCACGGTCAAGCCCAAGAGCGAGATCAGCCGCGAGCTCGCCGAGCACCTGCGCTACCCCGAGGACCTGTTCAAGGTGCAGCGGGCGCTGCTGGCGCGCTACCACGTCGACGACCCGGTGACGTTCTTCTCCACCTCGGACTTCTGGGACGTGCCGCTGGACCCCAACCCGACGGCGTCGAGCTTCCAGCCGCCGTACTACATCGTGGCCAACAACCTGGCCGCCGAGAACAACACGGCGTCCTTCCAGCTGACCAGCGCGATGAACCGCTTCCGGCGCGACTTTTTGGCGTCGTTCGTCTCGGCCAGCTCGGATCCGGAGACCTACGGCAAGATCACCGTGCTGACCATCCCCGGTCAGGTCAACGGGCCCAAGCTGGCGTTCAACGCCATCTCCACCGACACCGCGGTGTCCCAGGACCTCGGCGTGATCGGCCGCGACGGGCAGAACCGGATCCGGTGGGGCAACCTGCTGACCCTGCCGGTGGGCCAGGGCGGGCTGCTGTATGTGGCGCCGGTGTACGCCTCACCGGGCACCTCGGATGCGGCCTCGACCTACCCGCGCCTGATCCGGGTGGCGATGCTCTACAACGACAAGGTGGGCTACGGGCCCACCGTGAGCGCCGCACTCGACGACATCTTCGGCGCCGGGGCCGGGGCGACGGCCGCCGA
>CAYXOM010000167.1:0-2038 GCA_964466565.1 uncultured Mycobacterium sp. | reverse complement strand
CCGGGTCGGGGAAGTCCGCCGGTGCGGTCGGATCGCCGACCCGGTCGGCCGGAACGGCGTCGAAAACGTCGCTGTCGAAGCCGAATTCGGTGAAGACCTCTCCCAGCAGCGCCTCCGGCGCCGTGGGGTCATTGCGAATGAACAACACCGTCGGCGCCACCCCGGTCACGCTACGTCAGCACCGCACCGGCGCGCCGGTATCGTGGTCGCATGGCGCCGCTGTACACCGTGGTCGCCTGGCTGGCGGCCGCGGCCCATTTCGCATTCCTGGTCTATCTGCCGCTCGGCGGCTTCCTCGCGTTGCGCCTGCCCCGGACCATCTGGATGCACCTGGCCGCGGTGCTGTGGGCGCTGGCCAGCGTGGCCTGGGGCCTGGCCTGCCCGCTGACAGCCGTGGAGCGCTGGGCCCGGGCCGGCGCGGGGATGGCACCGATGGGACCGGCGGGGTTCATCGACCACTACATCACCTCGGCGATGTTCCCGTCCGGGGGCATCGGCTACCTGCAGGCGGCGGTGTTCGCCGCAGTGGCGCTGTCCTGGGCGGCCTACGGAGTGCGGGCCCGCCGGCCCGCCGGCGCGGCCGCGCGGCACTGACCGGACCGCGTCAGGATAATGGGGGAAATGGGCGTATCCACCGCGGTGTGGCTGGTCACCTGCGCGGTGATCGCTGGTCTGTTCGTCTTCGACTTCTTCGCCCACGTCCGGGTGCCGCACGACCCGACTTTCCGGGAGTCGGCGCTGTGGTCGACGTTCTACATCGCCCTGGCGGTCGTGTTCGGGTTCGGCGTCTGGTGGCACTGGGGCGGGCAGTACGGCGCGGAGTACTTCGCCGGCTACGTCACCGAGAAGGCGCTGTCGGTGGACAACCTGTTCGTGTTCACCGTGATCATGGCCTCCTTCGCGGTGCCGCGGATCTACCAGCAGAAGCTGCTGCTGCTCGGGATCGTGATGGCCCTGGTGATGCGGGCGATCTTCATCGCGATCGGCGCCGCCGCGATCAACGCGTTCAGCTGGGTGTTCTACCTGTTCGGGCTGTTCCTCATCCTCACCGCGGTCAAGCTGGCCCGGGAGAGCGGGCACGAGAAGGAGGCCGAGCAACAGCGCGAGAACCGGATCGTCGGGCTGGTCAGGCGTTTCGTGAGGGTCAGCGACGACTACGACCGGGACCGGTTCCTGACCCGGGTCAACGGCAAGCGCGCGGCGACCCCGATGCTGCTGGCACTGGTGGCCATCGGCTTCACCGACCTGCTGTTCGCGCTCGACTCGATCCCGGCGATCTACGGCCTGACCGAGGAGCCCTACATCGTCTTCACCGCCAACGCGTTCGCACTGATGGGGCTGCGGCAGCTGTACTTCCTCATCGGCGGCCTGCTCGACCGGCTGGTCTACCTGTCCGCCGGGCTGGCGATCATCCTCGGCTTCATCGGCATCAAGCTGGTCCTGCACGCCCTGCACAAGAACACCCTGCCGTTCATCAACGACGGCCGCTACGTCGACGTCCCGGAGATCTCCACCGGCCTGTCGATCAGCGTGATCGCCGCGGTGCTGCTGGTCACGACGGTGGCCAGCCTGCTGCGGACCCGTGGCCGGGCCCGCCGGTGATCCGGCCCCGTCGCGTGGTGTCCGAGGGGGGACTTGAACCCCCACGCCCGTTAATAGGGCACTAGCACCTCAAGCTAGCGCGTCTGCCATTCCGCCACTCGGACTCGTGGACGGCTAAGGCTATCGGATCGCGGGCCATCGGATCGCGCCCCGCCCCCCAATCCCGGTTACGCGGCGGGAAGTCGCTCGCCGATCGCCCGGGCGATCACGGCGGCGGCGTCGGTGGCCCCGTCGGCGCGGCAGGCCTCGACGTCGATCACCACCGCATCCCGCAGGCTCAACGCGCGCTGGCAGGTCCACTGCTGCGGACTGCGCTGGACCCTTGTCACGGTCAGCATGTCGCCCTCGGCGCGCACCGGCCCGACCGACCACGCCTGATCGGGCAGCGGAGCCTGCGGGTAGCCCAGTTCCCGGTCCGCGCAACCCGACCACTCGG
>CAYXOM010000166.1:0-4205 GCA_964466565.1 uncultured Mycobacterium sp. | reverse complement strand
GTGGTTGGTGCGTTCCTCAGACAGCTCGCACTTCACTCGGAGGTCTTCGTCATGTCACCACGCCACGCCGTCACCAACGTCCGTGGTCAGTACAGCTAGCCGTCAGTCCCGCCCGGCGCGATGTCGTCGAGCAGCTTCTGAACCCGTCCCCTGATCTCGTCGCGGATCGGCCGCACCGCCTCGACGGACTGTCCGGCGGGGTCGGGCAGATCCCAGTTCTCGTAGCGTTTGCCGGGTAAGATCGGGCAGCTGTCCCCGCACCCCATGGTGACCACGACGTCGGCGGCCCTCACGATCTCCTCGGTCCACGGCTTCGGGTACTCGCCGGTGATGTCGATGCCGACCTCGGCCATGGCGGCGATCGCCGCGGGGTTGATCTCGGTGCCCGGTTCCGACCCGCCCGACCAGGCGATCGCCCGGTCACCGGCGAGGTGGGCGAAGAAACCGAGGGCCATCTGGGAGCGGCCGGCGTTGTGGGTGCACAGGAACAGCACCGTCGGGGTGGTGTCGGTGCTCTTGCCCTCCACTCGGGCCAGCGCGGTCAGGCGCTGCCGGGCGAACCGCTCGGCGAGCAGAGGAAGAAAATTGGGCACGGCGGACCGCCCGGCGAACTGGTCGTAGGAGGACTGCAGGAAGCGTTCGATGGTCTGCACCCCGAACTGCTCGCCGAACTGCTCCTGCAAGCGGGTAGCCGCGGTGCGCAGCGCCAGTTGCTGGTCGATCGACAGATCCGGGCTGTCACCGGTGACGGGGCTGGTGCTCACAGTGTCGATTCCTTGGTCGCAGAGGTGGAAACAGCGGAGTGGAACCGCCGGCGAAGTGCCAGCGACACATAGACCAGTGCCACCAGGACCGGCACCTCGATGAGGGGGCCGACAACGCCGGCCAGGGCCTGCCCGGAGGTGGCGCCGTAGGTGGCGATGGCCACGGCGATGGCCAGTTCGAAGTTGTTGCCCGCCGCGGTGAAGGCCAGGGTGGTGGTGCGCTCGTAGCCCAGCCCCAGCGCCGCCCCGAGCGCGTAGCCGCCGCCCCACATGATCGCGAAGTACGCCAGCAGTGGCAGTGCTATCCGCGCGACGTCCCAGGGCCGGTTGGTGATCTGATCACCCTGCAGCGCAAAGAGAATGACGATGGTGAACAGCAAGCCGTAGAGCGCCCAGGGCCCGATCCTGGGCAGGAAGCGGGACTCGTACCACTGGCGGCCCCGGGTCCGCTCACCGATGCGCCGGGACAGATACCCGGCCAGCAGCGGGATGCCCAGGAAGATCAGCACCGACTTGGCGATCTGCCACGGCGAGGCGGCGATGCTGGTCTGCGGCAGTCCCAGCCAGCCGGGCAGCACCGAGAGGTAGAACCATCCCAGGACGGCGAACATGACGACCTGGAACACCGAGTTCAATGCCACCAGGACCGCGGCGGCCTCCCGGTCCCCGCACGCGAGGTCGTTCCAGATGATGACCATCGCGATGCAGCGGGCCAGTCCGACGATGATCAATCCGGTGCGGTACTCGGGCAGATCCGGCAGGAACAGCCACGCCAGGGCGAACATCAGCGCCGGGCCGATCACCCAGTTCAGCACCAGCGAGCTGATCAGCAGCCTACGGTCGCCGGTGACCGTGTCCAGCCGGTCGTAGCGCACCTTGGCCAGGACCGGGTACATCATGATCAGCAGGCCCAGCGCGATCGGCAGGGAGATCCCGTCGATCTGCACCGCCTGTAGCGCCGTGTTCAGTCCCGGCACCCAGCGGCCCAGGAGCAGACCCGCCGCCATCGCCGCACCGATCCACAACGGAAGCCAACGGTCGAGGGTGGACAGCCGCGCGGCGACCGGCGCGTCGGTCCTGACGGCCTCGGTCACCGGGGGGCCCCCGCGTGCACCGCCGGCCTCGTGCCCAGGCTCAGTACCGCCGACAACTCCGCGAGCGCCTCGGGAACCACGGCGTAGTACACCCACGATGCACGTCTCTGGGAGGTGAGCAACCCGGCGTCGCGCAGCACCCGCAGGTGGTGCGACACGGTGGGCTGGGAGACCTCGATCCCGGCGGAGATGTCGCACACGCAGGCCTCGCCGCCGGCGTGACTGGTCACCGAACTGAGCAGCCGCAGCCGCACCGGGTCGGCCAGCGCCTTGAACTTCGCCGCCAGGTCCGTGGCGGCCGGCGCACTCAGCGGCTCGGCTACCAGCGGGGCGGCCGGGCAGTCCCCCGGGAGCTGATTCGACATACGTCGATATTGACAGTTCTGGAAGTCACCGGCAACCCGGGGGTCCGCTGCCCCAGCGCGTCAGAGCAGGCGGACGACTGCCGACTCGATGTCGTAGACGGCCCCGGCGACCGCGAAGTCCCCGGCCTTCTCGGCGGCGGCCAGCAGGGGGCTGGATTGACGGATCCGGTCGATCACCGCTCGCACGTTGCGGACGGTGGCGTCGTCGACATCCGTCGCGCCGGCGATTCCGGGTCTGATCGCATCGACAATGGACTGGATGTTGCCGCCGGGGGTGGCGTCGTCGAACGCGGCCTCGACCGCTCCGCACTTTGAATGCCCCAGCACCATCAGCGCCTTTGCCCCCAGGGCCGCTTGCCCGAACTCGAGGCTGCCGAGGTTGGTGGGGGAGTCGGCGATGTTGCCGGCCTCCCGGACGACGAAGATGTCCCCCACGAACTGGTCGAAGATCAACTCCGGCGCGAGTCTGCTGTCGGCGCATCCGAGCACCATGGCGAACGGTGCCTGACCGGTGGCGACCTCGGTCCACAGGACCTCGATATCAGCGGTGTCCCGGACCTGCGGAGTGCGCGCGGCGAATCGGGCGTTGCCCTGCATCAGCGCCTCGATGGCCTGCTGCGGGTTCTCCGGGCGTGGTGGCGGGCCGAGGTTCCGGCCGAGGTCCGTGGTCGGCCCGTCCGGCTCGGGTGACCGTCCAGACGTGCTGCATGCCGCCCCCAGCGCGATCGCCGGCAGCGCGGCGAGGGCGAAGCGGCGGGAACGGCGGATCGGGTTCACGGTGGATCTCCCTGGGGTCGAGGTGGCCTCGCCCGATTGAACCAGCAACCTCAGGCGCGCGGCAGGTCGGTGATCCAGCGCGCCGCCAGCACACCCGACATCGCGGTGAGCACCCCGGCCGCCACGACGGCGGCGTGCAGACCGAGCCAATCGGCGATCACCCCGGCGACCACAGCTCCGGCGGCGTAGCCGAAGTCGCGCCAGAAACGGTAGATTCCCAGCGCGTTGGGCCGCCAACCCGGGTGGGCGTGATCGCAGACCACCGCGATCAGCGCCGGGTAGACCATCGCCGTGCCGATCCCCAGCGCCACCGCCGAGGCGATCCCGGCCAGCAGCGGCCAGCGCAGCAATCCGAGTGCGAGGGCGAATCCGGCGGCCTGGACGAACATTCCGTAGACGATCAGCGGTCTGCGGCCGACCCTGTCGGCCAGGTACCCGGTGTAGACCTGCCCGACGCCCCACAGCAGCGGGTAGAGCCCCTTGATCAGCCCGACCGCGGCCAGGCCGAGGCCGTAGTCGGTGAACAACAGCGGGAACACGCCCCAGGTGAGTCCGTCATTGAGGTTGTTGACCAGACCGGCCTGGCTGGCCCCGCGCAGACTCGGGTCGCCCCAGGTGGTCCGGGCGAACACGGCGCGCAGCCCGCCGTCCCCGGCCGGCGCCGGGCGGGGATGACGGGCCAGTTCCAGCGCCACGTGATCGGCGGTGTCGCCCACCACCACCGACAGCCCCAGGCCGGCGACGACGAACACCGCGCCGATGAGTTCGGGCACCGGGCGCAGGCCGTAGCAGGTCGCCAGGTAGCCGGTCAGCAGCGCGGTGAGCCCGACCGCGGCGTAGCCGGCGGCCTCGTTGAGTCCGGTGGCCAGGCCCCGCCGCTGCGGGCCGACGAGGTCGATCTTCATGTTGACCGTCATCGACCACGCCAGGCCCTGGTTGAGGCCCAGCAGGACGTTGGCGGCCACGATCCACCACCACGACGGGCCCCACGCCAGCATGAACGGCACCGGCACCCCGACCGCCCAGCCGGCCAGCAGTAGCTGCTTGCGGCGGAACCGCGCGGTCAACGCACCGGCGGCCAGGTTGGTCAGCGCCTTGGTGATGCCGAAGGCGATGATGAAGGAGAACACCGCCAGGTCGCTGGTGATGCCGAACACCTCGGTGCCGATCAGCGGGACGGTGGTGCGCTCCAGGCCGACCAGGCC
>CAYXOM010000165.1:0-2493 GCA_964466565.1 uncultured Mycobacterium sp. | reverse complement strand
ACGCCTCGGCGCGGCGGCCGCCGCGATCGCCCTGGTTCTCACGGTCCCGGCCTGCGGCACCGGAACCCGGACCGACCGCCCCGGCGCGGCGCCCTCCACCAGTGCCGCCGCGGTCGCCGCGCACAACGACGCCGACGTGATGTTCGCCCAGATGATGATCCCGCACCACCAGCAGGCCCTGGAACTCGCCGCACTGGTGCCCGACCGGTCGTCCGACCCGGCCGTGATCGAACTGGCCGCCGCGATCGCCGCCGAACAGCAGGTCGAGATCGACACGATGCGCGCCCTGCTCGTGCAGTGGGACGCCGCCGGCGGTGCCGGCGGGCACGCCGGCCACGGTTCGATGCCGATGCCGGGAATGGTGGACCAGGCCACCCTCGAGCGCCTCGAGACCCTCGAAGGCGCCCCGTTCGACAAGTTGTGGCTGACCTCGATGATCAACCACCACCGGGGTGCGGTCGAGATGGCGCGGACCGAGGTGGCCGACGGTGAGAACGTCGACCTGATCGCCATGGCGGAGACGATCATCACCGCCCAGCAGGCCGAGATCGAACAGATGACCTCGATGCTGGGGGACTGACATGGCCGAGACGCACGGTTACACGTCCCACAAGGACGACTACACCAAACGTCTGCGCCGGATCGAGGGACAGGTACGCGGGATCGCCAGGATGATCGACGAGGACAAGTACTGCATCGACATCCTGACCCAGATCAGTGCGGTCAGCAGCGCACTGTCCTCGGTGGCGCTCGGTCTGCTCGACGAGCATCTGCGGAACTGCGTCAGTCATGCCGTCGCCGAGGGCGGCGAGGAGGCGGAGCGCAAACTCGCCGAGGCGGCGGCCGCGATCGCCCGACTGGTGCGGTCCTGACCGCACGTCTCGGGGCGGTCTCGAACCGGCGACCCTGCTGCTCGGCTCCTTGGGCGCACCACCCCCACCCGATACCGTGATCGGTGCCGATTCCGGCGAATGCCATGACAGCCGCCCTGACCAGCCCCGACCGCACCGGCCCGTGGACCCCACGGGTCGCGCTCGCGCTCGCGGTGCTGGCGGCGTCGGCGTTCGTCTATGTCACCGCCGAGATCATGCCGGTGGGCGCGCTCCCGGCGATCGCGGCCGACCTTAGGGTCAGCGAAGCCGAGGTGGGCACCCTGCTCGCGATCTACGCCCTGGTGGCAGCCGTGGCGACGGTGCCCCTGGTGCGCTGGACGTCGACCTGGCCGCGACGGCGGACGCTGATGTTCACCCTGGTGTGCCTGGCCGTCTCGCAGCTGGTCTGCGCGCTCGCACCGACCTTCGCCGTCCTGGCCGCCGGACGGATGCTCAGTGCGCTGACCCACGGGCTGATGTGGTCGGTGGTGGCGCCCATCGGGACGCGTCTGGTTCCAGCGAGTCACGCCGCCCGGGCCACCATGGCCGTCTACGTCGGCACCGGACTGGCGCTCGTGGTGGGCAGCCCGCTGACCGCGGCGCTCAGCGAACTCTGGGGCTGGCGCCCGGCTGTCGGGGTGATCGCGGCGGCGTCCGCCGTCGTGCTGGTCGCCGCCCGGCTCACCCTGCCGCAAATGGCCGGTCCTCAGGGTCCGCGCCCGCCGGCGGCGATGCGGACGCTCCTTCGCAACCGTCGGCTGGTCGCCATGTGCTCGCTGACGCTGGCCGGGGTCACCGGCCACTTCGTCTCCTACACCTTCATCGCGGTGATCATCCGCGACGTGGTCGGGGTCAGCGGTCCCAACCTGGCGCTGCTGCTGGCCGTCTACGGTGCGGCCGGGCTGACCCTCATGGGCCTGCTGGCCCGGCCGGGGGACCGGCGCCCGCGGGCGGCCGTCGTCGGCTGCCTGACTGTCCTGACCCTGGTGTTCGCCGTCCTGGCCGCCCTGGGCTTCGGCGCCCCGGCCGGCCCGGGCGCCCTGCTGATCGGCGTCGTGGCGATCGTCGCGTGGGGCGCGACGGCCACCGCGGTGCCGCCGATGCTGCAGTCCACGGCGATGCGGCACGCGCCGCGGGATCCCGACGGCGCATCCGGGCTGTACGTGGCGTCCTTCCAGGTCGGCATCATGGCGGGTTCCCTGATCGGCGGCCTGCTCTACGAGCACGGCGGCGAACCGGTCATGCTGGCCGCCTCGGCGCTGTTCATCGCCGCGGTTCTGGCCGGCGTCCTGGGCGTCCGCGGCCTCTTCGGGACGGCGGAGCGGGCGTAACGCGGGTCGCCACGGCGGCGATATTCCGGGTGTCCGTGCTGTTCAGAGCGGATTCGCGGGTGCCGGCGGGCGATGTCCGACACCCGTGCGACACCGCAGTTGTGTCACACTGGGACGACCGGGTTTCACCCGACGTTCGAGGAAACCGACCGGAGGTTCCCGGGATTCGCCCAGGGGGGCCATAGGAGGAATGTCATGCGGATGAGAGGCACGCTGGCCACCGCTCTGTGCGTGGTGGGCGTCGTCGGCAGCGGACTCGGCGGCGGCCACGCGCTGGCCGACCCGGTTCC
>CAYXOM010000164.1:0-4843 GCA_964466565.1 uncultured Mycobacterium sp. | reverse complement strand
ATGGTCATGCCCGATGTCGGGCCGCGCGGGGCGGCACTGGCCGGGGTGCCGGTGGCCGATCTGGTCGGCAGCGACCGGCACGTGTGGGGCGCGGTACTCACACTGGTCGCGGCCGGTTGCGCCCTGGTGGCCGCGGGGATGCTGATGCGGGCCTCGACGGCCACCGCGCCGCCGGAACGTTACGCCGCACCGCGGACCGGCACCGACCGCACGGATGGTTCCGAACTCTCCGAACGCGGAATGTGGGACGCCCTCGACTCGGGCCGCGACCCGACCGACGCCGACAGCGAGGGGCGGTGACCGACGGGCCGTCCGCAGCGGCTAATCTTTGGAGCGTCATTCGCGTCCACCGGGACACCGCAGAGGGGAATTGGCTGTATGGCTGCGGCAACTGTGCTCGACTCCATCATCGCGGGAGTTTGCGCCGACGTAGCCGACCGCGAGGCGCAGGTGAGTCTGGCCGACGTGAGAAAGGCCGCCGAGTCCGCCGCCCCGCCCCGCAATGTGCTGAGCGCGCTGCGCGCCCCGGGGATCGCGGTGATCGCCGAAGTCAAGCGGGCCAGTCCCTCGCGGGGCCACCTGGCGCCGATCGCCGACCCCGGTGAGCTCGCCCGCGACTACCAGGGCGGCGGCGCCCGGGTGATCAGCGTGCTCACCGAGCAGCGCCGCTTCGGCGGATCATTGGCCGACCTCGACGCGGTACGCGCCGCGGTGTCGATTCCGGTGCTGCGCAAGGACTTCATCGTCCGGCCCTACCAGATCCACGAGGCACGCGCCCACGGAGCCGACATGCTGCTGCTCATCGTGGCCGCACTCGACCAGCCGGCGCTGGTGTCGATGATCGACCGGACCGAGTCGCTCGGTATGACCGCCCTGGTCGAGGTGCACACCGAGGAAGAGGCCGACCGGGCGCTGCAGGCGGGCGCGCAGGTGATCGGGGTCAACGCCCGCGACCTCAAGACCCTCGACGTCGACCGGGACTGCTTCGGGCGGATCGCGCCCGGTCTGCCCTCGAACGTCATCCGGGTCGCTGAATCGGGGGTGCGCGGACCGGCCGACCTGTTGGCCTACGCCGGCGCGGGCGCCGACGCGGTCCTGGTGGGCGAGGGTCTGGTCACCAGTGCCGACCCGCGGGGCGCGGTGGCCGACCTCGTCACCGCCGGCGCCCATCCCTCCTGCCCGAAACCGGTCCGCTGAGCTCCCCGGCTGAGGCATCCGCGATGACCGAACCCTCCGCCCTGCGTCCCGTCGAACTGCCCCGCACCAGCGCGGCGGTGGCCGAGCCGACCCGTCACGATCCCGACGCCCGCGGGCACTTCGGGGCTTTCGGCGGGCGGTTCGTTCCCGAGGCGCTGATGGCGGTGATCGAGGAGGTGACCGCGGCCTACGACAAGGTTCGCAGCGACCAGTCGTTCCTCGACGAACTCGACCGTCTGCAGACGCACTACGCGGGCCGGCCCTCACCGCTCTACGAAGCGACCCGGCTCGGCGAGTACGCCGGCGGAGCCCGGATCTTCTTCAAGCGCGAGGACCTCAACCACACCGGTTCGCACAAGATCAACAACGTTCTCGGACAGGCACTACTGGCCCGGCAGATGGGCAAGACCCGGGTGATCGCCGAGACCGGGGCCGGCCAGCACGGCGTCGCCACCGCGACCGCGTGCGCGTTGTTGGGCCTGGATTGCGTGATCTACATGGGAGCGGTCGACACCGCGCGCCAGGCCCTCAACGTGGCGCGGATGCGACTACTCGGAGCGCGCGTGGTGGCCGTGCAGTCCGGGTCCAAGACGCTCAAGGACGCCATCAACGAGGCGTTCCGGGACTGGGTGACCAACGCCGAGCAGACCTACTACTGCTTCGGCACCGCCGCCGGCCCGCATCCGTTCCCCATGATGGTCCGTGACTTTCAGCGGGTGGTCGGTCTGGAAGCCCGCGCCCAGATCCTCGAGCGGGCGGGCCGGCTGCCGGACGCCGTCACCGCCTGCGTCGGCGGCGGTTCCAACGCGATCGGCATCTTCCACCCGTTCATCGACGACCCCGATGTCCGCCTGATCGGATTCGAGGCGGCCGGGGACGGGGTGGAGACCGGGCGGCACGCCGCCACCTTCAGCGGCGGCTCGCCCGGGGCGTTCCAGGGCTCCTACTCCTACCTGCTGCAGGACGCCGATGGCCAGACGATCGAGTCGCACTCGATCTCGGCCGGACTCGACTACCCGGGGGTGGGACCCGAGCACGCGTTCCTCAAGGATGTCGGCCGCACGGAGTACCGCCCCATCACCGACGCCGAGGCGATGAACGCCTTCGGGTTGCTCTCCCGGCTGGAGGGGATAATCCCGGCCATCGAGACCGCCCATGCGGTGGCGGGCTCGATCCGGCTCGCCGCCGAACTCGGACCCGGGTCGCTGATCCTGATCAACCTCTCCGGCCGCGGGGACAAGGACGTGGAGACCGCGGCGCGGTGGTTCGGCCTGTTCGACGACGACGGATCGGAGCGCCCGGTTCCATGACGGTCCAACACAGCCCACCCGGCCGGTTGGGCCCGGTTTTCGACGCCTGCGCGACCCAGGCCCGGGCCGCGTTGATCGGCTACCTGCCCACCGGGTACCCCGACGTCGGGACCTCCATCGAGGCGATGGTCACCATGAGTGAGGCGTGCGACATCATCGAGGTCGGGGTGCCCTACTCCGATCCCGGGATGGACGGGCCGGTGATCGCCACCGCGACCGAGGCCGCGCTGCAGGCCGGGGTGCGGGTGGCCGACGCGTTGCGTGCCGTCGAGTCGGTCAGCGCTGCCGGCGGTAACGCAGTGCTGATGACCTACTGGAATCCTGTGCTGCACTACGGGATCGACGCGTTCGCCCGCGACCTCGCCGCGGCCGGCGGCCTGGGCATGATCACCCCGGACCTGATTCCGGACGAAGCCGAGGGGTGGCTCGCCGCAGCCGAACACCATGACCTGGACCGGATCTTCCTGGTCGCGCCGTCCTCCACCCCGGAGCGCCTGGCGCGCACCGTCGAGGCCTCGCGCGGGTTCGTCTACGCGGCCTCGACGATGGGGGTCACCGGCGCCCGGGACGCCGTCTCGCAGGCCGCCCCCGACCTGGTGCGCCGGGTCCGGGAGATCTCCGACATCCCGGTCGGAGTCGGCCTGGGGGTGCGTTCCCGCGAGCAGGCCGCCGAGATCGCCCGTTTCGCCGACGGGGTGATCGTCGGGTCCGCCCTGGTCTCGGCGCTCGACGAGGGCCTCGACGCGGTGCGGGCGCTGAGCCGGGAACTCGCCGTCGGCGTGCGGGAAGAGGTGACTGCCACGTGACGACGACCGTGCTCGCCTATTTCCCCAGTCCGCCGCAGGGAGTCTGGTACCTCGGCCCGGTGCCGATCCGGGCCTACGCGTTGTGCATCATCGCCGGGATCATCGTCGCGCTGGTGATCGGCGACCGGCGCTGGGCCGCGCGCGGCGGGGAGCGCGGGGTGGTCTACGACGTCGCCCTGTGGGCGGTTCCGTTCGGACTGGTCGGCGGCCGGGTCTACCACCTGATGACCGACTGGCGCACCTACTTCGGCGAGGGCGGCGCCGGCCTGCCCGCCGCGCTGCGGATCTGGGAGGGCGGCCTGGGTATCTGGGGAGCGGTCGCCTTCGGCGGGGTCGGGGCCTGGATCGCCTGCCGGCGCCGCGGAATCCCGCTGCCCGCCTTCGGCGACGCGGTCGCGCCGGGAATCGTGCTGGCTCAGGCCATCGGGCGACTGGGCAACTATTTCAACCAGGAGCTCTACGGCCGGGAGACGACGGTCCCGTGGGGCATGGAGATCTTCTATCGCCGCGACGCCTCCGGGCTGGTCGACGTCCATTCCCTCGACGGCATCTCGACCGGCCAGGTCGCCGCTGTCGTGCATCCCACGTTCCTCTACGAACTGCTCTGGAACGTCGGCGTCTTCATCCTGCTGATCTGGGCCGACCGGCGATACCGGCTGGGCCACGGCCGGTTGTTCGCGCTGTACGTCGCCGCCTACTGCGCCGGGCGCTTCTGGGTCGAACTGCTGCGCGACGACACCGCCACCGAGATCGCCGGAATCCGGATCAACGTCTTCACCGCGACCTTCGTGTTCATCGGCGCGGTGGTCTACATGCTGCTCGCGCCGAGGGGCCGGGAGGATCCGCTCTCGCTGCGCGGGCGGACGCAGGCCGACCACGAGGACTCCCCGGTCGAGGAGTTCGCCGAGGAACTCGTCACGGCGGCCAAGGGCAGCGGGGTCGTGGCGGCCGCCACCGTCGCGGGCGAACACGAACGCGAGGACGCGATCGCCGCTGGAGACGTCACCGAGGTCATCGCCGCGGCGACGGTGCCGGCGGACCCCGACACGGACCCCGACACCGGGTTCATCGCCGCGGCGACGGTGTCGGCGGACCCCGACACCGAGTTCATCGCCGCCGTCGAGGCCGAGGAGATGGCCGTGGAGACCGAACTGCAGGCCGAACTCGCCGAGGCGGTCGATGAGACCGCCGCGCCGGAAGCCGACGCCGGGGCCGCGCCGGACGCCGACGCCGGGGCCGAGGCGGACGACGCCGACCCGCCGCTGATCACCGCGCCCGAGCAGCCCGCGCCCGAGCAGTCCGCGCCCGAGCAGACCGGGGAGGTGATCGTCGAAGCCGGCGGGGAATCGGCCGAAGCGGCCGGTGGCGCCGACGGGTTCGCTCACGGCCCGGACGAAGGCGAAGAGCAGGCAACCTCGATCCGCCGGCTGCTTTGGGGTTCCCGCCCAAAGAGCTGACCCCGGATCCCGTGGGATGCTGAAGCCATGACCGAACCCCCCTTCGGTGGTGCCGAGATACCCCCGCCCCCCG
>CAYXOM010000163.1:0-3526 GCA_964466565.1 uncultured Mycobacterium sp. | reverse complement strand
CGTGATCCCGGTGGCCGCCAGCAGCGCGTCGAGGATCGGGACCGCACGGTCGGGGGCGCGGCTGCGACCGATGTCGAACGCGGTGCGCGCCGCTGTGGTGACGGGCAGGCCGCCGGCCAGACAGAGCTCGCCGGACGCCGTGCGGTGGCTGCGCACCACGATGCCCCGCTGGGTGTGCCGGTTGCCGCGTAGTACCTCCGCCGGCGCCCCGGCACTGAGCCACCGGGTGCCCAGCACCGCGGCGGCAGAGGCCCCGCAGAGCGGCGACCCGGTCGCGAGCCAGGCCGCCTGGGCCCGCACCAGAGCCGTCACCTCCAACTCCCGCGGCACGTAGACGTCGCGGTACAGCGCGCGGTGGTCGCGGGCGAGCCGATGGCGGGTGAGCGCACCGGCCCGCACCGCCGCGCTGCCGAGGAAGGGCTGCATGCACGCCAGCGTCGGCGCCGGAATCGGCGAGCGTGTGCGCTGTGCGGGCGCATCGGCCCGATCCTGTGCACAGGGCTCACGCTGGGGATACGCGCTGGATACGCCCTGGATACGCGCTGGATACGAAAGTGCCCCGGCCGCGTGCGGCCGGGGCACTTTCGTATCCAGCGGAATTAGAAGTCCATGCCGCCCATGCCGCCGGTCGGGTCGCCCGCGGGAGCGGCGGCCTTCTCCGGCTTGTCGGCGACGACGGCCTCGGTGGTGAGGAACAGCGCCGCGATGGACGCCGCGTTCTGCAGCGCCGAGCGGGTGACCTTCACCGGATCGGCGACGCCGGCCTTGAGCAGATCCTCGTACTCGCCGGAGGCCGCGTTCAGGCCGACGCCTGCCGGGGAGTTGCGGACCTTCTCGGCGACCACGCCGGGCTCGAGACCCGCGTTGAAGGCGATCTGCTTCAGCGGCGCCTCCAGCGCGACCTTGACGATGTTGGCCCCGGTGGCCTCGTCGCCGGAGAGGTTGAGCGCATCGAGCGTGGGGGCCGACTGCAGCAGGGCCACGCCACCACCGGCGACAATGCCCTCCTCCACGGCGGCCTTGGCGTTGCGCACCGCGTCCTCGATGCGGTGCTTGCGCTCCTTGAGCTCGACCTCGGTGGCAGCACCGGCCTTGATCACCGCGACGCCACCGGCCAGCTTGGCCAGCCGCTCCTGCAGCTTCTCGCGGTCGTAGTCGGAGTCGCTGTTCTCGATCTCGCTGCGGATCTGCGCGACCCGGCCGGCGATGGCCTCCGAGTCGCCGGCGCCCTCGACGATGGTCGTCTCGTCCTTGGTGACGACCACCTTGCGGGCCTGGCCGAGCAGCGAGACGTCGGCGGTCTCCAGGGAGAGGCCGACCTCCTCGCTGATGACCTGACCGCCGGTGAGGATGGCCATGTCCTGCAGCATCGCCTTGCGGCGGTCACCGAAGCCCGGGGCCTTGACGGCGACGGACTTGAAGGTGCCGCGGATCTTGTTGACGACCAGGGTGCTCAGCGCCTCGCCCTCGACGTCCTCGGCGATGATCAGCAGCGGCTTGCCGGACTGGATCACCTTCTCCAGCAGCGGAAGCAGGTCCTTGACGGTCGAGACCTTGGAGCTGACCAGAAGGATGTAGGGATCCTCCAGGACGGCTTCCTGACGCTCGGCGTCGGTGACGAAGTAGCCCGAGATGTAGCCCTTGTCGAACCGCATGCCCTCGGTGAGCTCGAGCTGCAGGCCGAAGGTGTTGGACTCCTCGACGGTGATGACGCCCTCGTTGCCGACCTTGTCCATGGCCTCGGCGATCAGGTCGCCGATGGTCTGGTCGCCGGCGGAGATCCCCGCGGTGGCCGCGATCTGCTCCTTGGTCTCGACCTCCTTGGCCTCCTTGAGCAAGGTCTCGGTGACCTGCTCGACGGCCTTCTCGATGCCGCGCTTGAGACCCAGCGGGTTGGCGCCGGCCGCGACGTTGCGCAGACCCTCGCGCACCAGCGCCTGGGCCAGCACGGTGGCGGTGGTGGTGCCGTCACCGGCGACGTCGTCGGTCTTCTTGGCGACCTCCTTGACCAGCTCGGCGCCGATCTTCTCGTAGGGGTCCTCCAGTTCGATCTCCTTGGCGATCGAGACGCCGTCGTTGGTGATCGTGGGGGCGCCCCACTTCTTCTCCAGGACGACGTTGCGCCCCTTGGGGCCGAGGGTGACCTTGACCGCGTCGGCGAGGGCGTTGAGACCCCGCTCGAGGCCGCGGCGGGCCTCTTCGTCGTAGGCGATGATCTTGGACACGAGTGACTCCTCCGGTTGGGGGTACACACGACGGATTGGGGCCGGGCGCAGTGCCCGCGACGGACGATCGCAGCTGTCGTCGGCTGCGCTCTCACCGTCCCGACCTAGCACTCGCCGGTCGCGAGTGCCAAGCCTTTTTTAGCACTCTGGCAGGGCGAGTGCAAGATCGTTTCGCCCTCGGTGGACACGCCGCGGCCGGCACCGGCCGGCGAGGGCGGGAGTGCACTAGGTTCGGAACTCCGCCCGCGTGGGCCGGAGCGGCGTGAGGGAGGTCGGCGGTGCGGGCTGTCGACACCGCAGGCGCCCGGCCGCTGCGCGGCTGGCAACGCCGAGCCCTGGTCCGTTATCTGACCACCCGGCCCCGCGACTTCCTGCTGGTGGCGACTCCCGGGGCGGGCAAGACCGCGTGGGCGCTGCGGATCGCCGGGGAACTGCTGGCCGACGGGACCGTCGAGCGGGTGACGGTGGTGGTCCCGACCGAGCACCTCAAGACGCAGTGGGCGGCCGCGGGGGCGGCCGCCGGCATCGACCTCGACCCGCGGTTCTCCAACGCCGATTCGCGCACCTCCGATCAGTACCACGGGGTCGTCGTGACCTACGCGCAGGTGGCGAGCCACCCGGCGCGCCACCGGGTGCGCACCGAGAACCGCCGCACGCTGGTCGTCTTCGACGAGATCCATCACGGCGGCGACGCCAAGAGCTGGGGCGAGGGCGTCGTGGAGGCCTTCGGGGACGCCACCCGCCGGCTCGCCCTGACCGGGACGCCGTTCCGCAGCGACGACAGCGCGATCCCGTTCGTCACCTACGCCCCCGACGGGGACGGCGCCATGCGCTCGCAGGCCGACCACGCCTACGGCTACGCCGACGCCCTGGCCGACGGCGTGGTCCGCCCGGTGGTCTTCCTGGCCTACTCCGGCGAGGCCCGCTGGCGGGACAGCGCCGGGCAGGAGCACGCCGCCCGCCTCGGCGAACCGCTGAGCGCCGAGCAGACCGCCCGCGCCTGGCGCACCGCGCTGGACCCGGGCGGCCAGTGGATGCCGGCGGTGATCGGCGCCGCCGACACCCGCCTGAGCCAGTTGCGCGCCGGCGGGGTGCCCGATGCCGGCGGGATGGTGATCGCCTCCGACCGGGCGGCGGCCCGCGCCTACGCCGGGCTGCTGCGGACGATCACCGGCGAGGAGCCGGCGGTGGTGCTCTCCGACGACCCGACGGCCTCGGACCGGATCAGCCGCTTCGCGGCGGGGACCAGCCCGGGGCTGGGCGCGGGGCGGGTGGGCTCCGCGGGGGGGGGCGTCCCCCCG
>CAYXOM010000162.1:0-7377 GCA_964466565.1 uncultured Mycobacterium sp. | reverse complement strand
GGACACCGAAGCCGACCTGACCGCCCTCAACGCCATCTTCGCGATCCGTGACGACCTCGACCTCACCGCCGAGCAGGCCGACCGGATCTACCGCCGGTGAGGGACTACTTCCTGCATCCGGCGCAGACCAACCTGGAGCTGTACGCGCAGATCCTCGACAGCGGCTACGACGCCCGGCAGCGGCGCCGGGTCGCCGACGCCTACCAGTTCGCCCTGCACCAGGTCTATCCGCTGGCTCGGGGGTCCGGCAAGCCCTTCATCTGCCACCTGGTCGGCACCGCCAGCCTCGTTCTGGCGTCCGGGTGCGCCGAGGACGTGGTGATCGCCGCGGTGCTGCACGCGCTCTACCAAAGACGCATTCCCTTCGCCGGCGGGCTGCCGCCGCCGCAGCGCCGCCCGGTGGTCGCCGGGGCGTTCGGGACGGCGGTCGACGACCTGATCGAGGGGTACACCGCATTCGAGGACGCGCGGCTCGGCGAGCTCGACGGTGACTTCGCGGCCGACAACGCCGAGTTGGTCACGCTGCGACTGGCCGACGAACTGGAGGACCTCTGCGGGAACGCGATCGCGCTGCATGGCAGCCCTGGCAAGGACCAGCCCGCGATTGCCGGGGATGTCGCATGGCGACGAGCGAACAAGACGAGGGAGGCCGACTACCTGATCGGGGCGGCTCGGTCTCTCGGCCTTGCCGGTTTGGCCCGCGGACTCTCGTTCTGGCTTGACTTCTCGTCCGCACCCGGGGGCTTGTCGGACATGCGAACAGGATGGTTCTCGAGCATCGACCTTTCGCAGAACCGGTGAACGACCGGGTCCCGAGCCGAGGAGTCCTACTTGCTGTACTCGATCAATGAGTGGAGTCGGCTGCGCGCGGTGATTCTGGGAACGGTGGCAGGCTTTTCGCCCGGCCTGTCCTTCGGTCGGCGCGCCAGCCCCGACGAGATCGCCGAGGCCGAGGCGATTGCGGCGCAGGCTTATCCGCAGAGCTATCTCGACGAGGTCGCCGAGGATCTCGACGGGTTCCGTGCCGCCCTCGAAGCCGAGGGAGTCCGCGTGTTGAGGCCGTCGTGGACCGAGGATGCGGCGTCCTTCACGACACCGAATTTCAGCGCGAGCGGCTTCGATCTGTACAACGTGCGGGATCAGCAACTGGTCGTCGGGAACACCTACATCTCGACTCCGCCGACCGCCCGTCATCGGTATTTCGAGCAGCTGGGCCTTCAGAACCTGCTCCACGAGCACTATTTCGAGGAGGGCTTCCGCTGGATCTGTGCGCCCAGCCCGAAGTTGCGGGGTACCTATCTGCGCGATGTCCCTCGGACGAAGACGGCTTTGGAGGAACGCGAGGACGAGCGCCAGCGTGCGCTCGGCAACAAGGTGCCCGAGCGATTCCGCCTTCTCGATGAGGACGAAGTGCTCTTCGATGCCGCCAACGTCTGCAGGCTCGGTCACGACTTGCTGTACCTCGTATCGAAGTCCGGCAATCGCAAGGGTGGCCGCTGGCTGCAGTACGCGCTCGGACCGGATTATCGGGTCCACTTCACCGAGACCTATCGCTCATCACATCTTGACTCGACGGTCGTTCCTCTCCGCGAGGGACTGGTGCTGCTCAACAGCCTGCGCGTCAGCCCCGACACCTGCCCGGAGATCCTGGCCGGCTGGCGGCAGGTCTTCTTCGGCGACGCGGCCCCGGTTCCGGCCGCCGAGGTCGACTTCCACGAGAGAGTCCGTGTACCCGTGGCCGGCCGGCTCGCAGCCCTGGGTGTCGAGACGACACTCGATCAGCTGACGTCACCCTGGATCGGTCTGAACCTGCTGGTGATCGAACCGGGCCGGGTGATGGTGACCAATCATCAGCCCGCGCTCGAACGGGAGTTGGCCCGCCATGGCATCGAGAGCATCCCCATCCGGATGCGGCACGCCTTCTCCATGCTCGGTGGGCTGCACTGCGCGACGCTCGACGTCGAGCGGGATGCCGGATGACTCGCGGCACCTAGACCAGGCGCAGCCCCATGAGGTCGGCCTGCCGCCGAAGGGCGGGTACACGGGAACGCACTTCGCTGAAGGTGCCCGCCGCCAGGCAACGTCCGTTCTCCAGATAGACGACCTGGTCGACGTTGCGGACCGTCGAGAGGCGGTGGGCGATCACGATCACCGTGACAACGCCGTCGAGGCCTCGCAGCGCGGCGGTGACGGCCTGCTCGGTCTCGGCGTCCATGGCACTGGTCGCCTCGTCGAGGACAAGCAGTCGCGGTCGTGAGTAGAGGGCCCTGGCGATTCCCAGGCGCTGGCGCTGTCCACCACTGAGGCGCTGGCCACGTTCGCCGATCAGCGTGCTGAGGCCCTCGGGCCTGCAGCGGACGAACCCGGAGAGCCCCGCCCGGCCCAGCGCCTCCCACACCAGCTGGTCGTCGATGCGTTCGGCCGGCAAACCGAGGGCGACATTGGCCCGCACGGAGTCCTCAACCAGCATCACCTCCTGGGGAACATAGGCGATGGCACCCGGCCATCTGCCCACCGCCTCGAAGGGGCTCAGGCCGCCGACTGCGATCTCCCCCGAATCGGGACTCAAGACCCCCAGCAGCAGATCGGCCAGGGTGGACTTGCCCGCGCCGCTGCGGCCGACAACTGCCACCGATCGGCCCGCCGGGACGGTCAGGTTGATTCCGGACACGGCCGGGCTTGAGGCACCCGGATAGGTGAAAGTCACCTCGGCCAACCGGACTCCGGGTTGGAAATCCGGAAATCCGGACCGTGCCACATCAGCTTCCGTTCCGGCACCTGTGGCAGACGACGACGCCGGCAGGGGCCACAGATCCGCGGCGAGCGCGTAGGTTCGTCCCGCCGGCCCGGAGGCTGCGCGGATGGCCAGTGTCGAGGTCTGGATCCGCAGGAGTGCGGGCATCACCCGGCTGGCGGAGGCGAGGAACAGCGCGAACGAGCCGGCGGCCACGGGAGCCGGCTGGGTGCTGAACAGCACGCCGGCCAACACGAACGCGCCGACGACAAGCGCGGCTTCGGAGACGTACTTGGGCAGCAGTCCGATCAACTGGGTGCCTGCCGTGGGAACCGCGGCCTGGTAGCGAAGTGCCTGCAGTCGGTCGGCATACAGTGACCTCCGCGATGAGACCGTCAGTTCGCGGTACGCGCCGATCGCCTCCTGGACCGTGCGCAGGCTGTCGGTGTCCGCATCCGAGCGCTGAGCGCCGTACCGTGCCGACTTCACACCCACTGCCTGCTGCAGGCCCCACGAAACGCCCGCCAGGAAGGCTATGGCGCCGATCGCCACTGGCGGGTTGATCACCAACAGCGCGGCCGCCAACAGGGCCAGCACCGCCGACTCCGACGCGATAACCACGGCTTGGCCGAGAACCGTTATCGTGGCCGCGCTCACGCCACGGATGAGCGCCACCGACGTCTGCTGGGTGGACCGGGACTGCACAAAGGTGAGCGGGCGAGAAAGCAGGGCCCTGGACAGTCTCGCCGACACCGAGGCCTCGCACCGCGCCAGGAACCGGAACACCCGGGCCATGAGCAGCGGTGCCAGCACACTCTTGGCGATGAGCAACACACCCGCGACGGTGAGCAGGGTAAGCGCCAGTGCGGTATCCGGATACCTGTCCAACCCGCCGACCCTTGTCAAGGTGGCAACGAAGCCCGGCGGGGACTGCGATGACACCGCCGAGACCAGCAGAACGCCGGCCAAACCGATCATCGCCACGCCGAGCAGGTCAAGAACCGCGGTGAGCATCTGCACGGCGGCGGCGACGGCCAGCAACCGCCGGTCACGGCCCTCCAGAAGCCGCAGCGAGGAGCGCACCGTCTCCCTTGCCGACATCCCCTCAGTGTCCCACGGGTTGATCCGGCCCGAATCGGCAGTAGAAGTGCAGTTCCGGTCGTGCACCGTAGAAGTGCTTGTCCGCGGCCCGGCCCGGACTGTTGGCACCGTTGAAGTCGAACCAGCGCCTGCCCGAGTCGCGCGCGAATCGCATTCCCTGCCAGACCGCCCAGGCGATCAGACCCTGATCGCGCCACTCGGGCTCGGCGCCATAGAACACAGCGTTGGAGACGTCCGGTCCGTCGAGGAGCAGGATGACGGCACCGGCCTCCCGCGCTCCCGCCGGGCGGAAACCCAGCAGATGCCCGGCACCGGACTGGACAAGGTCGACGAGGCGTCTCAGCATCAGGTCGCGAACCGCGGTTGTGACCGCCCCGGAGCGCCGCAGTGCGACGTCATGCAACGCGATCAGCCGCTCGGGGTCGACCTCACGGACGAGGTCTGGCGGGCTCGCCGCCCATCGGCGGATCGCCTTTCGCCGGTTGCTCGCAAAGCACCGATACGCCGAGGAGGTGTCGAACTGCGAGAGATCGACTCGCGCGGTGTAGCGCGGCTTGAAGGAGAATCCGACCCGGTCCGGGTGGTCAAAGTTCCACCATTCGAGCACCCGAAGGTCTTGTGAACCCAGCGGCATGGAGAAACTGAATCGGGGATGCACCGACACCACCGTCGAGATGAGCGCCGCAAAGACCGCGGAGTACCCCGACCAATAACGGTGGTACCTGGAATCTCGCAGACTGCGCGCGAACATCGGCCCCACGTAGTAGCAGAACGGCGGCGGCGCGATCTCTCCGCCCGCGACTGCCCGGACCAGCGGCCAGGCAGCCACGATCTCGCCGGCGCGCTCCACACCCCACCATTCGGACTCGTCGGCCAGCCTGTCGAGGTGGTCCGGATGGGTGAACGCCGACGCCTCGTCCGAACGGCCCCACAGGTCGGTCGCCTCGGCCACGGTCAACCGGCGCGCAGTCGGCGAATTGCGGACCATGAGGCAATACAGTAGGGCTTGCGCGAGCTGCCCGGGATCCTGCCGGCGTTCCACGCGCCGGTACCCGCTCAGCGTTCGCGGCCGGCGAACGACCGCAGCCATCTGTCGAGTCTGACCGGCTTGAGCCCCCGCGGCACAGCGTGGTAAGCGCCAGCGGCCAGACGCGCCGGCCGTCGCCGCTGATGCGGGCGTCGACCCAGTTCGGTGCGCGCGAGCCGGAGCAGGATCTGGTGGACGACCTCTGCATCCACCGATTCGACGATCTCGTCTATCCGAGTTGGTGTCCGGACGCGGGCGGAGTCTTCCCGGGGCACGGCCTGGAGCGGGAAGAGCTCCACGCCGTAGCAGTCGAAGATCGCCTGCGCATCGGCTCGGTGATTGGCCCGGATGCGATCGGCGATCTCCGCCTTAAGCACCGGCGGTGTCTGTTGCACCGCATGTTCCGAATCGCGGAGGAACGAGACGAGCCGGCGGGTGTCCGGTGTCAGGATCCCGCCACTGTCGGGCCAGAACGACTGCCGATAGTCCTGAAGGATCTGCATCGCTTCCGCGGACAGCGTCGTATTCACTCTGACGGGCAACCTCGGCAACGATACTCCCGTATGCCGCTTCACCACCGCCGCGAAGTCCTCGACGACATCCCGGACGGGCGGAAAACGGCGCACCATGACACGGCCGGGGAACACGTGCTCCCAGGTCTGGACAGCCTGCAGTACCGGGTACCGGAAGGCTTCCGGGTCACGGACGAAAGGTTGAACCCATGTCGCCGTCTTGAGCTGCTGTTGGATGCCGGTGAGGTACATCTGCGCCGGGTCGCGGATGTACAGCACGACGTGGCAGTCACCGAAGCCCGAGGCCTCGAGATCGCTCTGGAAGCGCCTGACGAGTTCCGGCGCGAGTCCGAACAGCCCCTCCCACGAGATCACCGCACGGCTGGCCGAGTTCAGTTGCCCGAACAGGAACCGGCTGAACTGCCGGCGCATCCGTTGAAAGGCCCTGTCATCGGCCGGATACCGCTGGTGCCACCAACCCGGCAACTCGCGATGCGGGCGATACAGCGCGGCGAGCCGTTCATGGTTGCGGTCTGAGCGCCACAGCGGATAGCGGAGAGTGCCCAGGCTGCCGTTCATCTCAGCCCGGAAGAGTGACTCCTGGATGGAGGTCGACCCGGTCTTCGGCGTTCCGATGTGCAGAACTGCCGTCTTGGCCCCCGTCCTACCCGACATCGCCGTCGCGCCCATCACAGCCCCGGTCGTCGACGGAGCTCATCGCCGTGTGGCACGTCACAGCTCCAGCCCTACCAGGCCTGCGGTTCGCGGGGGAGGGTCCGGTGGCGTCCGAGCAGCGGACTTCGCCGTGCTACGCCGCGCAGCAGCCCGGCGTACACCCGAAGATGCGCCTCAGCGACCGCGCTCCAGGTGCGGTCCGCCGCGACTTTCGGCGGAGCGTAGTCGCGGTCCAGTACCGCGACCAGGGCCCGGGCCAGGTCCGGCGCGCAGCCGGGGCGCACCAACAGGTCCGGATGCGCCACGAGTTCTCGCAAACCCTCCAGGTCGCTTCCCACGATGGGCACGCCCGCCCCGTAGGCCTGCGATCCCACACCGGTTCCGGTGACTGAGAGATAAGGCATACACACGGCTCGCGCGTCGGCCAGTGCGGACTCGAGTTCGCCCTCGGTATAGCCGTCCCAGGTTGCGTGCACTCGGGGATCGGGGGTGGGCGGTGGGGTGACGTCGGCCGGGCTGGCCAGGATCCGCAACCGGGCTGCCGGGTGGGTCCGCCAGACCTGCTGCATCGCGGCGAGCAGGACGTCGATCCCCTTGTATGCCGCAGCGCGGCCGAAGAACAAAATGGTCCGGGATTCGGCGGTGCGTCGCCGGGCCCGGCGATCGACGCCGTGCGGGATGATGACGGCCTTCCGGCGCTCCCGGTCGCTGAGGCCGGCAAAGGCGCCCTCGGTGTGCACGACGATGACGTCGGCGGATCGGCGGTAGAGATTCCGGATCGTGTCATACGCCTGGCGCTTCAGACGGCTCGGTGGGCCGAACTCAAGACCTGTGCGGGGGGCGGGCTCGTGCAGGGTCAGCACGGTGGGCAGCCGCCGGGCCGCCGGCAGGAACCGGGGGTCATGGGTGGGCTGCAGGTGCAGGACATCGAAGTCCGAGAGGTCCGAACGGCTGCAGAACCGCGAGGCGACCTGACCCGTCGCCGCCACCGAGGAGTAGCCGCCTGGGAGCGGGACGAGGTCGACACCGCCCGACCGCAGTGCGCGCAGTAGTCCCACCTCGTCGTCGCGCCGTACGCCGAACTCCCGGGTCGGCTCCCGATGCACCAGTGTGGCGGTGTGCGGTCCCGCGGCCACGGCGAGCGCCAGGTTCGCCGTGTACTCCTTGAACCAGTCGCAGTAGTAGAGCACCCGGATCGGCCTCACCGCTGCGCAGACCCCACTTCACCCGTGTGGCGCCGGGAGTCGACCAGCTCGGTGAGGAATCCCTGCATGGCGGCGACGCTGCCCTCGAGGGTGAAGTCGGACTCGACCCGGCGCCGGCCCGCC
>CAYXOM010000161.1:0-4533 GCA_964466565.1 uncultured Mycobacterium sp. | reverse complement strand
GTCCTGGCGCCGGACTCGCTGCGCGACCGGGTCCGCCGGGCGGCCGAGGTGGCGCTGAGCGCCTACCGCGAACTCCAGGCCGGGCAGGCCGGGTAGACTCCGCTACAGACGTCTGGAGGTAACACATGGGTGCGCTACAACCCTGGCACTGGGTCATCGTCATCGCCGTGTTCGTGCTGCTCTTCGGCTCGAAGAAGCTCCCGGACGCGGCCCGCTCGCTGGGCCGTTCGATGCGGATCTTCAAATCCGAGGTCAAGGAGATGCAGGCTGAGTCTCGCTCCGAGTCCCGCTCCGAGTCCCGCTCCGAGTCCCGCTCCGAAACCCCGGTCGCCCCGATCACCGCCGAGCGGATCGATACTCCCGCACCGCAGCCCGGGTCGGAGTCCCCCGACCGCCGCCCGGCCTGAGCGGACCCCCACTCCCCGGCGGCCCCGGCCGCCGAGCAGCCCGGAGTGAGGTGGCGTGCAGACCCCCGGAATCCTGAAGAAGCTCGACCCTCGCCGTCGCGCGAAGGCCAATCCCGACGGCACCATGCCGCTGGTCGAGCACGTCCGCGAGCTGCGGACCCGGCTGCTCATCTCAATGGCAGCGGTCACGCTGACCACGGTGTTCGGCTTCCTCTGGTACTCCCACGGATTCTTCGGGCTGCCCAGCCTCGGCGAGTGGCTGCGCGGTCCCTACTGCGCCCTGCCCGACACCGCCCGCGCCGCCATCACCGCCGGCGGGGAGTGCCGGCTGCTGGCCACCTCCCCGTTCGACCAGTTCATGCTCCGCCTCAAGGTCGGCCTGACCGCCGGTGTGGTGCTGGCCTGCCCGGTGTGGCTGCACCAACTGTGGGCGTTCATCACCCCGGGGCTGTACCGCAACGAGCGGCGGTTCGCGGTCGTGTTCGTCACCCTCGGTGCCACGCTGTTCGTCGGGGGCGCCGCGCTGGCCTACCTGGTGCTGTCCAAGGCGCTGGGATTCCTGCTCACCGTCGGCAGCGACGTGCAGGTCACCGCGCTGTCCGGCGAGCAGTACTTCGGATTTCTGATCAACCTGCTGCTGGTGTTCGGGTTCAGCTTCGAGTTCCCGCTGCTCATCGTCATGCTCAACGTGACCGGCGTGCTGTCCTACCGGCGCCTGGCCGAGTGGCGGCGGGGCCTGATCTTCGCCATGTTCGTATTCGCCGCGATCTTCACCCCCGGATCCGACCCGTTCTCGATGCTGGCTCTCGGGCTGGCGCTGACCCTGCTGCTGGAGGTGGCCATCCAGTTCGCGCGACTGCACGACCGGCGCAAGGCCAAACGGGAGGCCGCGCAAACCACCCCCGACGACCAGGCCGCACCGATCGATGCGCCCGACCCGGTGGCGGCGCCGGCGAAGGTGTCGCCCTCCGGCACCGTCTCCCATGACGACGTCACCTGAGCCGGGCTCTGAACTCGCCGCCTTCGCCGGGCAGCTGTCCTTCTCCCTGGACCCCTTTCAGGTCGACGCCTGCGCCGCACTCGAGCGAGGGCACGGCGTCCTGGTGTGCGCCCCGACCGGGGCCGGCAAGACGGTGGTCGGCGAGTTCGCGGTTCACCTGGCGCTGGCGGCCGGCCAGAAGTGCTTCTACACCACCCCCATCAAGGCGCTGAGCAACCAGAAGCACAGCGACCTCGTCCGGCGCTACGGCCCGGAGCGCATCGGGCTGCTCACCGGTGACATGTCGATCAACGGCGACGCGCCCGTCGTGGTGATGACCACCGAAGTGCTGCGCAACATGCTTTACGCGGGTTCTACTGCGCTGCAGGGCCTTTCCCATGTCGTCATGGACGAGGTCCACTTCCTCGCCGACCGGATGCGAGGTGCGGTCTGGGAGGAGGTGATCCTGCACCTGCCGGAAGAGGTGCGGCTGGTGAGCCTGTCGGCGACGGTCAGCAACGCCGAGGAGTTCGGCGGCTGGATCAAGACCGTCCGCGGCGACACCACCGTGGTGGTCGACGAGCACCGCCCCGTCCCGCTGTGGCAGCACGTGCTGGTCGGCAAACGGCTCTTCGACCTGTTCGACTACGACAGCGAGCCCGACGAGCCGGGCCGCCGGCACCGGGTCGACCCGGAACTGCTGCGCCACATCGCCCACCGGCGCGAGGCCGACCGGCTCGCCGACTGGCAGCCCCGCCGGCGCGGCGGCCACCGAGGCCGGCCCGGCCTGCACCGGTTGCCGTCGCGGCCCGACGTCATCGCCGCACTGGACCAGGAGGGCCTGCTGCCGGCGATCACCTTCATCTTCTCCCGGGCCGGTTGCGACGCGGCCGTCAAGCAGTGCCTGCGCAGTCCGCTGCGGCTGACCACCGAGTCCGAGCGGGCCCGGATCGCCGAGGTCGTCGACCGGCGCTGCGGGGAACTCGCCGACTCCGATCTGGAGGTCCTCGACTACCACGAATGGCGCGAGGGCCTGCTGCGCGGCCTGGCGGCCCACCACGCCGGGATGTTGCCCACCTTCCGGCACACGGTGGAGGAGCTGTTCACCGCCGGGCTGGTCAAGGCGGTGTTCGCCACCGAGACCCTGGCGCTGGGCATCAACATGCCCGCCCGCACCGTCGTGCTGGAGAAGCTGGTGAAGTTCAACGGCGAGGCGCACCTGCCCCTGACCCCCGGCGAGTACACCCAGCTCACCGGGCGGGCCGGCCGGCGCGGCATCGACGTCGAGGGCCACGCGGTGGTGCTGTGGAACCCCCAGGACACCAGCGCCGAGCCGGTCGAGATCGCCGGGCTGGCCTCCACCCGCACCTTTCCGCTGCGCAGTTCCTTCGCCCCGTCCTACAACATGACCATCAACCTGGTCAGTCAGCTGGACCCCGAGCAGGCGCACCGGTTGCTGGAGCAGTCCTTCGCGCAGTACCAGGCCGACCGGTCGGTCGTCGGGCTGGTGCGCGGCGCCGAGCGCGGCGAGGCGATGCTCGACGAGATCGGCGCCGGGCTCGGCTGGGACCGGCACTCCGGCGCCGCGGAACCGGCGATTCTCGACTACGTCAGGCTGCGGGCCCGGATCGGCGAGCTGGAGCGCGCCCAGGCCCGCAGTTCCCGGCTGCACCGCCGGCAGGTCGCCTCCGACGCCCTGGCGGCGCTGCGGCGCGGCGACATCATCTCGCTGAGCCAGGGCCGGCGGGCCGGACTTGCGGTGGTGCTCGAGCCGGCTCGGGACGCCGGTGACCCGCGGCCGCTGGTACTGACCGAGAACCGTTGGGCGGGGAGGATTTCGGCGTCGGACTACCCGGGAGCCGCCTCCCCGGTCGGCTCGATGCCGTTGCCCAGGCGCGTCGAGCACCGCCAGCCCAGGATCCGCCGGGACCTCGCCTCGGCGCTGCGCTCGGCGGCGGCGAACCTCGGCGAGCTGCCCGCCCGGCCCCGGGGACGGGCGGGTGAAGAGCCCGACACCGACCCCGAACTGGCCGCGTTGCGCGGGCAACTGCAACGGCACCCGGGCCACCGGCTGGCGCAGCGGGAGGAACTGGCGCGGGCGGCCGAGCGCTACCTGCGCGTCGAGCGCGACAACGCGGGGATCCGGTCCAAGGTCAATGCCGCCACCAACTCGCTGGCGCGCACCTTCGACCGGATCGTCGGGCTGCTGACCGAGCGCGGCTACATCGAGTTCGGGCCCGGCGGGACGCCCCTGGTCACCGACGACGGGCGGCTGCTGGCCCGGATCTACAGCGAGAGCGACCTGCTGGTCGCCGAGTGCCTGCGCAGCGGGGTGTGGAATGCCCTGGGCCCGGCCGAGCTGGCGGCGGTGCTCTCGGCGGTGGTCTTCGAGGCCCGCGGCGGCGACGGACCGACCGCGGTGCACGCGGTCGACCTGCCCACCCCGGCGCTGCGCCGGGCGCTGGCCGAGACCCGCCGGCTGTCCGGGGAACTGCGCGCCGAGGAGAACCGCCACCGGCTCAATCCGTCCCGCGAACCCGACGAGGGGTTCGCCCCGGCGGTCCACCGGTGGGCCACCACGGGGAACTTGGCGGCCGCGCTGGCGGCCACCGATGTGGCCGGCGGCGGCAACCCGCTGTCGGCCGGGGACTTCGTCCGGTGGTGCCGCCAGGTGCTCGACCTGCTCGACCAGGTGCGTAACGCGGCCCCCGAGGCCGGGCTGCGCACCACGGCGAAACGCGCCATCGACGACGTCCGGCGCGGCGTCGTCGCTGTTGACAACGGGTAGGGTGAGGCCCGCGCTACGGTGGGCAGCGTCGGTGAGGCCGGCGCGACGAGGACCGAGGAGAGACGATGAGCGGACCGCAGGGTTCTGACCCCAACCCCTGGCAGGCGGGTGGGCCGGAGCAGGCCGGCGGTGCGGAGTCGCCGGTGGGCGAGCCCCCGGCCACCGCGGCAGGAGCCTGGCAGCCGCCGGGTTACCCGGCCGGGCAGTACCCGCAGTACGGTCAGGGCGCGCCGCCCCCGGGCTATCCGCCGGCCCAGCCCTACGGGCCAGCGGGGGAGTACGCGCCCTACGGCGCCCCGGCTGCCTACGGCGCCCCCGCCGGATCCCCCGCCCCGCCCGCCGGGTACGGCGCGCAGCCG
>CAYXOM010000160.1:0-1825 GCA_964466565.1 uncultured Mycobacterium sp. | reverse complement strand
CGGCGGTGTGGCCGGCAACGTGATACCCGACGTGGCCTCGGTCGCCGTCAACTTCCGCTTCGCGCCGGACCGTACTCCCGAGGCGGCGCTGGCCCACGTGCACGAGGTGTTCGACGGCCTCGGTGTCGGCATCGAACAGACCGATATGGCCCCCGGGGCGCTGCCGGGCCTGCATCACCCGGCGGCCGCCGCACTGGTGTCGGCCGCCGGCGGGCGGGGGCGGGCCAAATACGGCTGGGCCGACGTGGCCCGGGTTGCCGCGCTGGGCATCCCCGCGGTCAACTATGGTCCGGGTGACCCCAACCTCGCCCACCGCGCCGACGAGAGGGTGGCGGTCGCCCAGGTCGGCGCGGTGACAGCCACCTTGCGCCGTTACCTCGCCGGCTGACTCGCCGGCCCCGGCCCGGCGAACCCGGCCGCGACAAGCCGCCCGATCGCGGCGCTCACCGTCGCCGGGTCGTCGGCGGCCACCGCTCGCGCGTGGGCCAGCGCCAGGTCGGTGTACTCGCACGGCACCTCGTCGGCGATCGGGGCCGTCGGCGGCGCGCCGGTCGCCCAGAAGGGCGGCTTCGTGCCAGGCCCGCACCGCGATTGCGTACTGGCCGGCGCGCTCGGCCATCCGGGCGGCGTCCCGCGCCGCGATGACTGCGCCCGGCCGGTCCCCGATGGTCGACAGCCGCCCGGCCCGGGCGATCCCCAGTTCCGGGGCGAACAGCGCCGACTTCGTTCCGTGCCGGGACTGGGCCCGGCCGAGCGCCTTCGCCGATTCGGCGATCTGACCCTCGTGTGCCAGCGCGGTGGTCAGCAGCGTGAGCGCGAGCGGGCCCCAGGAGTAGCCGGTGCGCTCGAGGGCGGCACTGGCCGGAGCCAGCAGGCCGATGGCCGCGGCGTTGTCGCCGCGGGCGATGAGTACCCCGGCCAGCAGCACCTCGCCGATCGCCCGGCCCGGTTGGGCCGGCTCGGCGAGGTCGGTCAGCCGCCGCGCGGTCTGCTCGGCGGCGTCGGCCTGCCCCGACATCAGCAGCACCGTGATCTCGGCAAGGACCACCGTGAACCGCAGCAGGCCGGGGTGTTCGGCCGCCAGCGCCCGGCCGGCCAGCGGGGCCACCCCGGCGAGTCGGCCCATCCGTGCCGACGACAGCGCCGCCGCGGCGGCGGCCCAGGCGACCGCGGTGTCCGGCGCACCCGGGCGGTCCAGCACCTCAGCGGCGATCTGCACGGCGCGGCGCACGTTGCCGGCGTTCATCGCGAAGGTGGCCGCCAGCCCGTCGAGGGTGGACCGCGCATCGGCGGTGCCGACCCGGCGGCGCACGGTCTGTAGGAACACCGTGGCACGCTCCGGCTCGGAGAGCATCCAGAACTGGTTGGCCGCCCGGGGAAGCGCCCAGGCCATCAGCTGTTCCTCGGTCAGTCCCGCGGTGTTCACCGCGGCCAGGACGGCGTCGGCCTCTCGGCCGCGGCCCTGCCAGGCCAGTGCGTAGCTCAGTGCCAGGCGCGCATCGAGGCGGTCGGTCCGTTCAGCCACGCCGCCGGCCAACCGCTCGGCCAGCCCCAGATCTCCGAGGCGCAGCGCCTCCTGGGCGCAGGCCACCGTCTCGGCGGCATCGAACGGGCCCTCGCTGTGGAGCGTGAGCAGTGCTCGCGCGGTCCGGTCGGCGGGTGTCCGGGCGGGGCGGTTTGCCAGCTGGCGTGCCACCGCGGCGCGCAGCCGACCGACGCTGCCCCGGTCCAGGCCTCCCGCCAGCCGCTCGAGGAACAGCGGGTGGCCGGCGTACACGGCGGTGTCGCCGCCGCGGACCGCGCCCGCCGCCGTGGCGGCCGCCAC
>CAYXOM010000159.1:0-7631 GCA_964466565.1 uncultured Mycobacterium sp. | reverse complement strand
GGCCGGCCCGCCCGCCGGCGGTGTACCGCGCCGACCTCGACGGTCTGCGCGGTGTCGCCATCGCCCTGGTGGCGGTGTTCCACGTCTGGTTCGGCCGGGTGTCCGGCGGGGTGGACGTGTTCCTGGCGTTGTCCGGCTTCTTCTTCGGCGGCATGGTGCTGCGCGGGGTCCTGACCCCCGGCGCCTCGCTCTCGCCGTGGCCGCACCTGGGCCGGCTGATCCGCCGGTTGCTGCCCGCTCTGGTCGTGGTCCTTGCCGCCGCCGCCGCGCTCACCGTCGCGATTCAGCCCCAGACCCGCTGGGAGACCTTCGCCGACCAAACTCTGGCCAGCCTCGGCTACTACCAGAACTGGGAACTGGCAGCGGCCGCCGCCGACTACCGGCAGGCCGGTGAAACGGTGTCCCCGCTGCAGCACATCTGGTCGATGTCGGTGCAAGGTCAGTTCTATCTGGCGTTCCTGCTGCTGGCCCTCGGCCTGGCCGCCCTGCTGCGGCGGTGGACCGGCCGGCACCTGCGCGCGGTGTTCTTCGCGGTGCTGACCGCCGCGACGGTGGCCTCCTTCACCTACGCGGTCGGTGTCCACCACAGCGACCAGACCCTGGCCTACTACGACAGTTTCGCCCGGGCCTGGGAGCTTCTGCTGGGAGTGCTGGTGGGGGCGCTGCTCCCCTACGTCACCTGGCCGATGTGGGTGCGCACCCTGGCGGCGAGCCTGGGCCTGGCCGGGGTGCTGCTCTGCGGAGCGCTCATCGACGGCGCCGGCGCCTTCCCGGGCCCCTGGGCGCTGGTCCCGGTCGGCGCGGCCATGCTGCTGATCGTGTCCGCGGCCAACCGGGATGCCCGGCCCGACACCGCCGGCCGGGTTCCGCTTCCCAACCGGGTGCTGGCCGCGGGCCCGCTGGTGACCCTGGGGGCGATGGCATACGCGCTCTACCTATGGCACTGGCCGCTGCTGATCTTCTGGCTGGTCCACTCCGGCAAAGCGCATGCCGGCTTTGCCGACGGCCTGGCGATCCTGCTGGTTGCGGGGGTGCTGGCCTACCTCACCATGCGGTTCGTCGAGGAACCCCTACGCCGGCGTCGTCCAGTGCTCGACCGCCCGGCCTGGGCGCGCCGGATGGCGGTGGCCGGCGGCGTCGCGGTGGTCCTGCTGGGTGTGGTGCTGACCACCACGTCGTTCGCGTGGCGCGAGCACGTCGCCGGGCAGCGGGCCGCCGGCACCGAACTCGACAGCCTCTCCCCCGACGGCTATCCGGGTGCCCGGGCGCTGGTCGAGAACGCCCGGGTCCCCGAGTTACCGTTCCGGCCAACCGTCCTGGAGGCCCGCGGTGACCTGCCGCCGTCGACCACCGAGGGCTGCATCAGCGACTTCGCGAACGTCGGCATCATCAACTGCACCTACGGCGATCTCTCCGCCACCCGGACCGTCGCCCTGGCCGGCGGATCGCACGCCGAGCACTGGATCACCGCACTCGACCTGCTCGGCAGGGAGCACAACTTCAAGGTCGTCACCTACCTGAAGATGGGCTGCCCGCTGACCACCGAGCCCCGGCCGCGGGTGGTGGGCGACAACCGGCCCTACCCGGAGTGCCGGGAGTGGAACGACCGGGTGATGGCCAAGCTGATCGGCGACCGGCCCGATTACGTCTTCACCACGGCCACCCGGCCGTTTCACGTCAGGCCCGGGGACACCTCACCGCAGACCTACGTGGACATCTGGAAAACTCTGAACGACAAGGGCATTGCGATTCTCGCGGTGCGCGACACGCCTTGGCTCGTCCGGGACGGCAAACCCTTCCGGCCCGCCGACTGCCTGGCCAAAGGCGGCGACGCGGTGTCCTGCGGCATCAAGAGGTCTCAGGTGCTCTCCGAGACCAACCCGGCATTGCAGCACACCGGCCGGCTCCCGCTGCTCAAGGTCCTCGACCTCAGCGACGCGGTCTGCCGGGAGGATCTGTGCCGGGCGATCGAGGGCAACGTTCTGCTCTACCACGACTCCCACCACCTGTCGAAGACCTACATGCGCACCATGGCGCCCGAACTCGGTCGGCAGATGAGCGCGGCGACCGGGTGGTGGTGACCCCGCGGCCCAACCCCCACGCCACCGGCGGGTCCGTCGCTAAGGTCTTGGAAATGGCCCAGACCCCCGACGTATGGCCGGGAACCGCCTATCCCCTCGGCGCGACCTACGACGGCGCGGGAACCAACTTCTCGGTGTTCTCCGAGGTGGCCGAGGCGGTCGAGCTGTGCCTGATCGACGACGGCGGCGCCGAGACCCGGATCGGGCTCGAGGAGGTCGACGGCTTCGTCTGGCACGGGTACCTGCCGACCGTGGCGCCCGGCCAGCGCTACGGCTTCCGGGTGCACGGCCCCTGGGATCCCTCCCGGGGTCTGCGCTGCGACTCCAGTAAATTGCTCCTCGACCCCTACGGAAAGTCCTTCGACGGGGACTTCGACTTCGGCCAGGCCCTGTACTCCTACGACCTCGGTGCCGGGGACCCGGCGGGGGGCGGGGTGCCGCCGCGAGTCGACTCGCTCGGTCACACCATGTGCAGCGTGGTGATCAACCCCTTCTTCGGCTGGGGGTCCGACCACGCGCCCGGAACCCCCTACCACGAGACGATCATCTACGAGGCACACGTCAAGGGGATGACCCGGACCCACCCGGCGGTGCCGCCGCATCTGCGCGGCACCTACGCCGGGCTTGCCCACCCGGCGGTCATCGAGCACCTGCTCGCCCTGAACGTGACCGCGATCGAACTGATGCCGGTGCATGAGTTCATGCACGATAAACGCCTGCTGGAGATGGGTCTGCGAAACTACTGGGGCTACAACACCTTCGGATATTTCGCGCCTCACCATCAGTACGCCGCCAACCATCAGGCGGGAGGAGCCGTCGGCGAGTTCAAGACGATGGTGCGCGCGTTCCACGACGCGGGTATGGAAGTCATCCTCGACGTGGTCTACAACCACACCGCCGAGAGCGACCACCTGGGGCCCACCATCAACTTCCGCGGGATCGACAACGCCGCGTACTACCGGCTGCTGGACTCCGACCCGCGGCTCTACAAGGACTTCACCGGTACCGGCAACAGCCTCAACGTCCGCCAACCGCACACGCTGCAGCTGATCATGGACTCGCTGCGGTACTGGGTGCTGGAGATGCATGTGGACGGCTTCCGTTTCGACCTCGCCGCCACCCTGGCCCGGGAGTTCTACGACGTCGACCGGCTCTCGGCGTTCTTCGACATCATCCAGCAGGATCCGGTGATCAGCCAGGTCAAACTGATCGCCGAACCGTGGGACATCGGCGAGGGCGGCTACCAGGTCGGCAACTTCCCGGCGCTGTGGACCGAGTGGAACGGCAAGTACCGCGACACCGTGCGCGACTACTGGCGGGGCGAGCCGGCGACACTGGGCGAGTTCGCCTCACGGCTGACCGGGTCCTCGGACCTCTACGCCGCGAACGGCCGCCGCCCGATCGCCAGCATCAATTTCGTCACCTGTCACGACGGTTTCACCCTGGCCGACCTGGTGTCCTACAACTCCAAGCACAACGAGGCCAACGGCGAGCACAACCGCGACGGGGAGAACCACAACCGGTCCTGGAACTGCGGGGTGGAGGGCCCCACCGACGACCCGGCCATCACCGATCTGCGGCACCGGCAGATGCGCAACATCATGGCGACCCTGATGCTGTCCCAGGGCACCCCGATGATCAGCCACGGCGACGAGGTCGGCCGCACCCAGCGGGGGAACAACAACGGGTACTGCCAGGACTCCGAGCTGACCTGGATCGACTGGGGACGGGCCGGCGATTACGCCGACGTCCTGGAGTTCACCCGGCGGGTCACGGCGCTGCGGTCCGCCCACCCGGTGTTCCGCCAGCGCCGGTTCTTCGCCGGACGCCCGATCCGGCCCGGCGACCGGATGCGCGACATCGCCTGGCTGACGCCGGACGGCCGGGAGATGACCGAGCACGACTGGGGCGGGGGGTTCGGAAACCGGGTGGCGGTCTTCCTCAACGGCGAGGCGATCGCCGCACCGGACTCCCGTGGCGAGCCGGTCACCGACGACTCGTTTCTGCTGTGCTTCAACGCCCACCCCGAGGCCGCGGATTTCGTCCTCCCCGACGGGGAGTACGGCCGGAAGTGGACGGCGATTCTCGACACCGCGGACCCGCGAGGCGAAATCGACCTGGAGGTGCCCGCCGGCGAGACGCTCGTGCTGCCCCCGCGCAGCCTTCTGGTGCTGCGGCGCAGCGGCTAGGTCAGGTACCGGTAGGCCGGCGACCCGGGCTCGAGTGCCTCGACGTGTATCCCGGAGTCTGCCATCCGGCACCGCAGCCCCTCGAGATCGGCCGACGACCCCAGTTCGATCCCGACCAGGGCCTCCCCGGTCTCACGATTGTTGCGCTTGACGTACTCGAACAGGGTGATGTCGTCGTTGGGACCGAGCACCTCGTCGAGGAATCGGCGCAGCGCGCCGGGCTCCTGGGGGAAGTCCACCAGGAAGTAGTGCTTGAGACCCAGATGCACCAGCGATCGCTCCAGCACCTCCCCGTACCGCGAGACGTCGTTGTTCCCCCCGGAGATCAGGCACACCACTGTGGCGCCCGGCTCCAGGCCGGCCTCATCCAGGCGGGTCTCCATGAGGCCGGCCACCGAGAGCGCGCCCGCGGGCTCGGCGATGATGCCCTCGTTCTGATAGAGATCGAGCATCGCGGTGCACACCGCGCCCTCGTCGACGGTGGTGACCGAGACCATGTCCCCCGCGGCGGCCAGCGCGCGGAAGGTGAGGTCCCCGGCTCGCTTGACGGCGGCCCCGTCGACGAACTGGTCGACGTGGTCGAGGGTGACGGGCTCCCCGGCGGCCAGCGCGGCGATCATCGCGGCCGCCCCGGCCGGCTCGATGCCGAGCACCGAGGTGCCGGTGGTCCGCTCGGCCAGATACGTGGTGATCCCGGCGATGCAGCCGCCGCCTCCGACGCCGACGACCACCAGGTCGGGTTCGATGTCGAGCTGCTCGAGCAGTTCCACCGCAATGGTGCCCTGCCCGGCGATCGTGCGGGGGTCGTCGTAGGGGGGAACCAGCGTCGCACCGGTGCGGGCGACGTCGTCGAGGGCCGCGGCGGCCGCCTCGTCGTAGGTCCGGCCCCCGACGATCAGATCGATGTACTCCCCGCCGTGGTAGCGGATCCGGTCGCGCTTCTGCTTCGGAGTCTTGCCCGGTACGTAAACCCGGCCGTGCACGCGCATCGACCGGCAGGCCAGAGCGAACCCCTGGGCGTGGTTGCCGGCCGAGGAGCAGACCACCCCGGCCCGCAATTCGGCCCCGCTGAGCTGCTTGAGCAGGTTGTAGGCCCCGCGCACCTTGTAGGACCGCACCACCTGGAGGTCCTCCCGCTTGAGGAAGACCCTCGCCCCGGTGATCTGCGAGAGCCGGTCGCTGTACTCCAGCGGGCTTCGGCCGACCACGTCGGCGATCCGAATCGCGGCGGCGTCGACCTCAGCCGCGGTGATCGGCGGCTGCAGGCGGGGCTGGCTCAGGTCGGCGGACACCGGTCAATGGTGCCACCGGAATGCCGGGAGCACAGAATCGGGGTCAGCCCGAGCACCGGGAGATGCCGGTCGGTTTTGCGCTGGTAGCCGGCGTGCATACGTCCCCACTGTGGGCCCTGTGCAGTTCCTGCAGCACGATTCGACGCACAGGCCGCACGCTCGACACCGTCAGCCGCCGAGGCAGCCCGGACCGAGCAACGCCTTGAGGTCGCCCATGAGCGCCGAGGAGGGGGTCACTCGCAGCGACTGGTCGAGTTCGAGGGTGGTGATGCGGTCACCGGAGATCAGTCGGAGGTGAACCTGCGCCGTTCCCGGATGACGCGACAGCACCTGCTTGAGCGCGGCGACCTTGTCGAGGGTGCACTGGCGCGTGGGCAGGCTGACGGCCAGCGGGCGGTTCGGCTGGGCGCCTGAATAGTCGGGCACCGTCAGGTCATAGGCGATCAGGGTGATGCGGTCGTCCTGGACGCGGACCTTCGCATTGACCAGAACGACGGCGTCGTCGGCGATCTCGGCACCGACCTGGGCATAGGTCTGGGGGAAGAACATCACCTCGATGCCGCCGGTGAGATCCTCCAACTGCGCTGAGGCCCAGGGCATCCCGCTCTTGTTGACCCGGCGGTTAACACCCGCCAGGATGCCGCCGACCCGGACCTGTGCGTCATTGGACACATCGCCGTCGAGAATCGCCGGGATGGCAGTGTCGACCTGGCCCGACAGCAGATGGACGACACCGTTGAGCGGGTGACCGGAGACGTAGAGCCCCAGCATCTCCCGCTCCAGCGCCAGCTTGTGCTTCTCGTCCCACTCCTCCTCGGGCACCCGGATCGCGAACACGGCCTCGCCCGCGGCGTCGTCACAGCCACCGCCGAACAGGTCGAACTGGCCCATCGCCGCTGCCTTCTTGGTGCCGAGCACCGAGTCGACCGCGTCGGTGTGTACCAGGAACAGTCCCTTTCGGGGGTGGCCGAGGGAGTCGAAGGCACCGGCTTTGACCAGGGACTCGGTCACCTTCTTGGTACAGGCTCCGACGTCGATCTTGTTGAGATAGTCGGAGAAGTCGGTGAATTTACCCTTCGCGGTGCGGGTGGCGATGAGCGAATCGACGACGTTGGCTCCCACGTTGCGCACCGCACCGAGACCGAAGCGGATGTCGGCGCCCACCGAGGCGAAGTACTGCTGGGACTCGTTGACGTCGGGCGGCAGCACGGTGATACCAAGCTTGCGGCAGTCCGCGAGGTAGACCGCCGCCTTGTCCTTGTCGTCGCCAACCGAGGTCAGCAGCCCGGCCATGTACTCGGCGGGGTAGTTCGCCTTGAGGTAGGCCGTCCAGTAGGACACCAACCCGTAACCGGCGGCATGGGACTTGTTGAACGCGTAGTCCGCGAACGGCAGGATGGTGTCCCAGAGCACCTTGATGGCTCCGGCGGAGAATCCGTTGGAGCGCATGCCTGCGGCGAAGCCCTCGTACTCCTTGTCGAGCACCTCGCGCTTCTTCTTGCCCATCGCCTTGCGGAGGATGTCGGCCCGCGCCAGCGAGTAGCCGGCGACCTTCTGGGCGATCCGCATGATCTGTTCCTGGTAGACGATCAGGCCGTAGGTCTCGGCCAGGACATCCCGCAGCGGTTCGGCCAGTTCCGGATGGATCGGGGTGATCGCCTGGCGGCCGTTCTTGCGGTCGGCGTAGTCGTTGTGGGCGTTGACTCCCATCGGCCCGGGCCGGTACAGCGCCAACACCGCCACGATGTCGCCGAACCCGGTGGGCTGCAGCCGCCGCAGCAGATCGCGCATCGGCCCGCCGTCGAGCTGGAACACCCCGAGGGTGTCCCCACGTGACAACAGCGCGTAGGTCGCCGCGTCGTCCAGCGCGAGCGACTCCAGATCCACGTCGACGCCGCGGTTGGCTCTGATGTTCTCGATCGCGTCGCCGATGATCGTCAGGTTGCGCAGCCCCAGGAAGTCCATCTTGAGCAGGCCGATGGCTTCGCACGACGGGTAGTCCCAGCCGGTGATGACCGCGCCGTCCTGTGGACGTTTCCACAGCGGGATCGCCTCGATCAGCGGCTCGG
>CAYXOM010000158.1:0-5793 GCA_964466565.1 uncultured Mycobacterium sp. | reverse complement strand
CGGGGGGACTTTGTGTCTGCTCGCGAGGGTGACCGCGGTAGGGGCGGCGGCGATGCTGGTGGCCTCCGGGTGCGCGGCGCCCCCGCCGGGCACCTCCCCGGGCGGGGGCGGCGGCGCCGCACTGGCCTCGGCCAGCGACATCAACCCCCAGGACCCCTCGACCCTGCGGCAGGGCGGCAACCTGCGGCTGTCGATCAACGCGTTGCCGTCGAACTTCAACACCCTCAATATCGACGGCAACGAGGCCGACACCGCCTCGATGCTGCGGCCGACGATGCCGCGGGCGTTCGTCATCTCCCCGGACGGGTCGATGACGGTCAACACCGACTACTTCACCGACGTCGAACTGACCAGCGCGGAGCCGCAGGTGGTCACCTACACGATCAACCCGAAAGCCACCTGGTCCGACGGCGTGCCGATCACCTGGGAGGACATCGCCTCCCAGATCAACGCCACCAGCGGCAAGGACGAGGCCTTCGCGATCGCCTCGCCCAACGGGGCCGACCGGGTGGCATCGGTGACCCGGGGCGTCGACGACCGGCAGGCGGTGGTGACCTTCGCCCAGCACTACCCGGAGTGGCGCGGGATGTTCGCCGGCAACACCATGCTGCTGCCCAGGACGATGACCGCCGACCCGGAAATGTTCAACAGGGGACAGCTCAGCGAGCCCGGCCCGTCGGCCGGCCCGTTCCGGGTGTCCCGGGTGGACCGCACCGCCCAGCGGGTGACCCTGGCCCGCAACCCCGACTGGTGGGGAACCCCGGCGCTGCTGGACACGATCACCTACCTGGTACTCGACGACGCCGCCCGGATCCCCGCGCTGCAGAACAACACCATCGACGCCACCGGGATCGCCACCCTCGACGAGCTGACCATCGCCCAGCGCACCGAGGGGATCTCGATCCGCCGCGCGCCCGGCCCGAGCTGGTACCACATGACGTTCAACGGGGCGCCGGGCTCGATCCTGGCTGACAAGGCGCTGCGTCAGGCCGTCGCCAAGGGCATCGACCGCCAGGCCATCGTCGACGTGACCCAGCGCGGCCTGGTCGCCGAACCCACCCCGCTGGGCAACCACATCTTCGTCGCCGGGCAGGAGGGCTACCAGGACAACAGTGCGGTGGTGGCCTACGACCCGGAGCAGGCCGAGGCCGAACTCGACGCGCTGGGCTGGCGGCTCAACGGCGACGTGCGGGAGAAGGACGGCCGGCCACTGGTGATCCGCAACGTCGTCTTCGACGGCCAATCCGCCCGCCAGGTCGCCCAGGTCGCGCAGAACAACCTGGCCCGGATCGGGGTCAAGTTGGAGCTCGACGTCAAGAGCGCCAACGGGTTCTTCACCAACCACGTCATCGTCGGCGACTTCGACATCACCCAGTTCTCCTGGGTAGGCGACGCGTTCGCGCTGTGCTGCCTCAACCAGATCTTCACCACCGGCGCGGAGAGCAACTTCGGCAAGATCTCCTCTCCGGAGATCGACGCCAAGGTCGAGCAGGTGCTCGACGAACTCGACCCGGCCAAGGCCCGGGTGCTCGCCAATGAGGTGGACCAGCTGTTGTGGGAAGAGGTCTTCAGCCTTGCGCTGTTCCAGTCCCCCGGCAACGTCGCGGTACGCAGCACGCTGGCCAACTACGGACCGGCCGGGGTGGGCGACCTGAACTACAGTGCGATCGGCTTCGAGACCTAGAACCTACCGACGCCCGATGCGACCCGTATGACCTTCCGGACCAGAGTGGAACACACCCGGCTGCTTGCCGGGTGCAGCAGGCGCGTCGCCGGTCCGACCGCCATCGTCGACCTCGGCATCGAGGGCGATGTTCCCATCACGGCGCCTCAGGACGCCCTGCGGGCCATCGCCCGGGGGCTGCTGCCCTCCCAGCCGATGTACGGGGTAACCGACCGCGACTGGCCCGATGCGTTCCTCGTGCCCGGCGGATCCGCGGCCCCCGACGACACCGCCCCGGGCTGGATGGGCCGGTGGGTGGTCGCGCTGACGGTCGCCATTCAGCGGTGGGGCTTCGACCCGTGCACGCCGGCGAGGTCGTCGCAGCCGGACCCGGCCAGCTGCAGCTGGCGCTCGGGTGGCGCCGGGACCAGTTCTTCGCCGAGTCTCTGGAACTGGCATTGCGGCTGATCGACGTCGCGGCGGGCAACGCCGATGTGCCACCGGGGCTTCGGCGGTGGCTCGCCGACGCCGCACCGTCCGCCGTCACACTTCCCGATTACTTCGGCAGCCGATGGGCCGACATCCAGAGCGGCGGCGTGCCCTTTTACACCGCCCGTTTCGCCGGGTGCGCCGCGGCCCGCGGCATGCCCTACTACGTGCTGCCCAGCTACCTGCAGATCGGGTGGGGCGCCCATGCGGAGCGACTAGACATGACATTCACCGGTCGGACCGGCTGGATGGCCGCCGCGCTGGCGAGGAACAAGGTCAAGGCAAACGCATTGTTCGCGGCCGCGCAGCTGCCGATTCCGCACACGCGGATCGTCGCCTCTCTGGACGAAGCCCACCGGGCAGCGGCGGAACTCGGCTGGCCCGTGGTGGTCAAGCCACGTAACCTCGACGGGGGAATCGGTGTGGTCGCCGATGTCCGCGGCCCGGAGAGTCTGACCAGGGCCTACGAGATTGCCTCTGCGGCGAGTTCGCCCACGGTCCTCGTCGAACGGCACGTCCCCGGGTACTGCTACCGGATGCTGTTGGCGGGCGGCAGGGTCATCGCCGTGACTCGCCGACTCCCCGCCGAGGTGTGCGGCGACGGTGAGTGCTCCATCGCCGAACTCGTGTCGGCGGCGAACGCCGACCCGCGCCGCCAGACCGTGCTCAATCCGCTGGTCTTGGCGCTGAGTCGGTGCCCGAGGACGGGCAGACGGTGGCATTACGCCGCACCGCCTATGTGTACAGCGGCGGCAGTCACGAGAACGTCGCCGACATAACCCACCCTGACAACCTGGCACTGGCTGTGCGCGCGGCCCGGATCGCCGGGCTCGATGTGGCGGGCGTCGACTTCCTCACCGCGGACATCAGCCGCTCATGGCTAACCGGAGTCGGGGCGATCTGCGAGATCAACGGTCAGCCGGCGCTCAGCCCGCACCAGATCGCTGAGCCCGACCGGGATATCTATGGGGACATCCTCGATGTCCTCTTCGAGGGACGACCCGCCCGGATCCCGACGACCGCCGTGATCGGCCCGGGCGCCGCCGACGTGGTTCGGTTGGTGCACCGGATGTTCAACGCCAACGGATCGGTGGCGGGGCGCTGCGGCCGCGAGGGCATCCAGATCGGCTCCGAATGGGTGAGCACCGCAGATCAGACCGGGGTGCACGGCCTTCGGGCCCTCCTGATCGACCCGGCCGTGGAGGCTGCGGCCATCGAGCTGTCCGCGCAGAAACTGGCACGGGAGGGCCATCCCTGCGATCGCTACGACGTGGCGGTGCTGACCGGCGGGGCGGCGTGCGCCGAGGATTCGCCGGCGGTGATCGCCCGCACCGCTCTTGCGGTGGTCCGGCCCGCCGACGACCCCGAGCCGGGGATCGGTGATGTCCTGGTCGACTTCTCGGATGCCGACAGCAACGCGCAGCAGCGCGTCGTGACGGTGGCGGACGGCCGGGTGGTGTTCCGCGCGCGCGGCGAGAGCGACGCCGTCGCGGACTGGGACGGCACCTCGCACGTGCTCTACGCCGCGGCGGCAGGCTGGGCGCACGGCCTGGACATCGACGCGATCGCCCGAGTCCTCAACGAGGACGGCGTGGCGGCTCCGGGCAGAGCGCAACGGAGGTGATTGCGACATGCCCGGTGAAGATCTGGCGGCGGTGCGGTCCTGGTTCGCCAGCCTGTAACGGTTGTGCCGGGCAGTCGACTACGAGGGCGCCCGGCGGATCTTCGACCCCGACATGGTCGCGTTCGGCACCTTCACTGACTTCATGCTCGGCCGCGACAATGTCGAACGCCAGCAGTGGCGCAACGTGTGGGGCACCATCGCCGATTTCCGCTACGACCTGGACAGTGTTGCCGCCTTCGTCTCCGCTGACCGCTTGCAGGCGGTCGGACTGGGCATCTGGCAGTCCACCGGCTTCGGCCCGGACGGCACCCCGTTCGAGAGGCCCGGACGGACCACCGTCGTGCTGCGCCGGCCCTCGACGTCGGCGACGTACATCGCTGTGCACACCCATATGTCACTCTTCCGCGGGACGCCAGATCGGAGCTACGGACCCGGCGCCCGGCCGGACTGACGCAGCGCCCGGCGCGCCGTAGCGTGGAGGGTAATGAGCGAGTTCATGAGCCAGACCGACGCCTTCACCTGGGCGATGGAGTCCGATCCGCGACTGCGCTCCACGGTGGTGACGGTGATCATGCTCGACCGCGCCCCGGACTGGGACGTGGTGCGCTCCCGGTTCGAGGTGCTCAGCGCCGACCTGCCGATCTGGCGCCGCCGCGTGGTGGAGTCCCCACCGCCGGCGCCGCCGCGCTGGGAGGACGCCCCCGACTTCGACATCGACTTCCACCTGCGCCGGGTCTCGGCGCCCGAGCCGGGAACCCTCGACGGCGTGCTGGAGATGGCGCGGGTGGCGGCGATGTCGGACTTCGACCGGGCCAGACCGCTGTGGACCGCAACCCTGATCGAGGGACTCGACGACGGCGGCGCGGCGGTGTTGTGCAAGTTCCACCACGGGCTGACCGACGGGGTGGGCGGTGTTCAGATCGCGATGACGCTATTCGACCTGGCCGGGGAACCGCGCACCGTCGAGTCGGTCTCCACCGAGGCGAACGGGCCGGAGGTGCACCGGCGCGGCGTGCTCGGCGACTACGTCGACGCGGCGCTCGACGTGGCCCGCTACGACATCGGCCTGGTCGGCAGGGCCGTCACCGGGGCGGTGGGGGCGGCACCGCGGTTGCTGGCCGACGCCGTGCGCCGCCCGCTGCAGACGGTGGCCTCGGCGGGCGAGCTGGCGGCATCGGTCTACCGGACCGTGCGGCCGGTCAACCGAACGGGCTCGCCGCTGATGACGAAACGCTCCCTGGTCCGCCGCCTCGGGGTGCACCAGGTCCCGCTGCCGGCGATGAAACACGCCGCCCACCGCAGCGGAGGAGCGCTCAACGACGCGTTCGTGGCCGGAATCACCGGGGGACTGCGTCGCTACCACGACAAGCACGGGGTGACGGTGGGCGACCTGCACCTGACGATGCCGATCAGCGTGCGCCGCGACGGCGACGAGATGGGCGGGAACCGGATCACGCTGGCGCGCTTCGATGTTCCCGTCGGACTGGCCGACCCGGCACGGCGCATCAGCGAGATCCGGGAACGCACCAACCGGGTCCGCAACGAGAAGTCGACGCCCTACATCCAGCTGATCGCCGGGGCGATGAACCTGCTGCCGCGCTGGTACATCGGCTCGGTGCTGCGTCACGTCGACTTCCTGGCCAGCGATGTGCCGGGAGTGCCGGTGCCGGTCTACCTCGCGGGCGCGAAGGTGCGGACCCAGTACGCGTTCGGGCCGACCATCGGCTCCGCGGTCAACGTGACGCTTTTGACCTATTGCGACTACTGCGCGCTGGGCATCGACGTCGACACCGGTGCGATCCCCGACTTCGACGAGTTCTACGACTGCCTGGTCGCTGGATTCGACGAGGTCCTGGCACTGGCGGACTGAGCATCCGGCGGCGGGGGCGTCTCCGGCACCTCTGTGGCGGCGCTAGGTGTACTGACCACGGACGTTGGTGACGGCGTGGCGTGGTGACATGACGAAGACCTCCGAGTGAAGTGCGAGCTGTCTGAGGAACGCACCAACCACCGGAGG
>CAYXOM010000157.1:0-1747 GCA_964466565.1 uncultured Mycobacterium sp. | reverse complement strand
ACCGGCGGCCCCGACGGCGGCGTCGGCGCTGCGGCTGCCCGGCCTGGTGCTGGCGACCCCCGACGACGCGGTCTCGCTGCGTACCGACGCGCTGGAGGTGGCCCACAACTGGGACGGCGCGGTGCTCCGCGTCGTGGACAGGGCCCGCGCCACCGGGCTGGCCGAGGGACGGCGGCTGCGCAGACTCCTGGGCCTGCCCGGGTCGAGCACCCGAACCCAGCGCACGGTGCGGGCTCTGCTCACCGGCTTCTTCCTCTACCACCTCGCCGGCGACGAGGACTACCGGGAGTTCGCCGATCCGGCGGCCCGACTGCCCCGCACCTCACTTCCCGACCCCGCAGCCCCGCCGGTCAGCGCCGAGGACCGCATCGTGGCGCTGCTGCGCTGAGAGCAGGCGCTGATATAAAGACCGCCATGCGCAGCGGCATTTTCCTCAGCTACGCGGGCGGTTTCCGCGAGGCCGTCGATCAGGTGGAGGTGCTGGAGAAGGCCGGGGTGAACATCGCCCTGGTTCCCGAAGCATATGCCTTCGACGGGGTCAGCCAGCTGGGCTACCTGGCGGCGCGGACATCGACCATCGAGCTGGGGTCGGGGGTGTTCCCGATCTACACCCGCACCCCGGCGCTGCTGGCCATGACGGCCGCCGGGCTCGACTTCGTCTCCGGCGGGCGCTTCCAGTTGGGTATCGGCACCTCCGGGCCGCAGGTGATAGAGGGGTTTCACGGCGTCGCGTTCGACGGGCCGCTGGGCCGCACCCGCGAGGTGGTCGAGATCTGCCGGCAGGTGTGGCGCCGGGAACGCCTGATCCACCAGGGCGGGCGTTACCAGATTCCGCTGCCGGCCGACCGGGGCACCGGGCTGGGCAAACCGCTCAAGCTCATCACGACCCCGGTGCGCGAGCGGATCCCGATCAGCATCGCCGCTCTGGGTCCGCAGAATGTTGCGCTGACCGCCGAGATCGCCGAGGGCTGGCAGCCGGTGTTCTTCCACCCGGAGCGGGCCGACACCGTCTGGGGCGATGCGCTGCGGGCCGGAAAGGCCAAGCGCGCCGCGGAACTCGGCGATCTCGACGTGATGGTCTCAGTGTCGCTGGCCATCGGCGAGGACGTGGCCGACCGGCTGGACTGGGCCAAACCGCAACTGGCGCTGTACATCGGCGGGATGGGCGCCCGTGGCCGCAACTTCTACCACAATGTGGCCACCCGGTACGGGTACGGCGAGGTGGCCGACCGGATCCAGGACCTCTACCTAGCCGGCCGCAAGGCCGAGGCGGTCGCCGCGGTGCCCGACGACCTGGTGCGGGCGGTCTCGCTGATCGGGCCACGCGGCTACGTGAGGGAACGCATCGCCGCCTTCGCCGAGGCCGGCGTCACCACGCTGCTGGCCACCCCGGTTGCGGCCGACGGAGCGGAGTTCGTCGGCTTCGTCGAGGAGTTCGTCTCGCTGCTGGACTGACTCAGCCGCCCACCTGAGGCAGTTCATCGAACGCGGTGTCGCAGGGGGTCGCTTCGGGCGCGGCGGGTTCGTCGGACACGGCCGACTGTTCGAGGACCGCGGGTGCGTCGGGCACTGCGGCGACCGCCGGCTCCGCGGGCGATACCGGCTCACCGGGCACTTCAGGTTCCTCGGACTCGGCGGGTACCTCGGACTCGTCGGTCTCGTCAGAGTCTTCGGACTCGTCGGTCTCGTCAGAGTCGTCGGTCTCGTCGGTCTCGTCGGCCTCATCGGTCTCGTCGGGTTCCTCGGA
>CAYXOM010000156.1:0-3966 GCA_964466565.1 uncultured Mycobacterium sp. | reverse complement strand
CAGGACCTCGACGTTGGTGCCGACGCCGAGCACCGCCGTCCGCGCGAGCGCGGCGTCGAGGCGGCGCATCGCGGCGTCGCGGTCCGCGGCGTGCGCGATCACCTTGGCCAGCATCGGGTCGTAATCACTGCCCACCGTCATACCCGGCCGCAGCCCGGAGTCCACCCGGATCCCGGCCCCGCCCGGCTCGGCGAGCGCCAGCACCGGCCCGCCGGTCGGCAGGAACCCCGCAGCGGGGTCCTCGGCGTAGACACGGGCCTCCACCGCGTGACCGCGAACCGCGATATCGGACTGCCGCAGGCTCAGCGGCTCGCCGGCGGCGATCCGGACCTGCCACTCCACCAGATCGACCCCGGTGACCATCTCGGTGACCGGATGCTCGACCTGCAGGCGCGCGTTCATCTCTATGAAGAAGAAGTCCCCGGGGCGGTCGCCGGAGACGATGAACTCCACCGTGCCGGCCCCCACGTAGTCCACGCTGCGCGCGGTGTCGCAGGCCGCCGCTCCGATCCGGGCGCGCGCAGCGGCGTCCAGCAGCGGCGACGGCGCCTCCTCGATGACCTTCTGGTGGCGTCGCTGCAGGCTGCACTCCCGCTCGCCCAGATGCAGGACCGCCCCGGCCCCGTCGGCGAGGACCTGTACCTCGATGTGCCTGGGCCGCAACACGAACCGCTCCAGGAACAGCGTGTCGTCGCCGAAGGCGGCAGCGGCCTCGCGCCGTGCCGCGGCCAGTGCCGCCGGAAGTTCGGCGGAGTCGTCGACCCGGCGCATCCCCTTTCCGCCGCCGCCGGCCGACGGCTTCACCAGAAGCGGATAGCCGATGTCCGCGGCGGCCTCGATCAGGTCGGCGTCACCCAGACCGGGCTCGGCGACCCCGGGGACCACCGGCACCCCGGCGGCCGACACCGCCGCCTTGGCGGCGATCTTGTCGCCCATCGTGGCGATGGCGGCGGCCGGCGGACCGATGAAGACGACGCCCTGCCGTTGCAGTGAGGCCGCGAAATCGGCGTTCTCGGAGAGGAATCCGTAGCCGGGGTGAACCGCCTGGGCGCCGGTGCGCGCCGCGGCGTTGACGACGGCGTCGATGTCCAGATAGCTCAGCCGGGCCGGCGCCGGTCCGAGCCGGACGGCGACGTCGGCCTCGGCGACGTGGCGTGCGCTCTGGTCGGCGTCGCTGTAGACGGCCACCGACCGGATACCCATGCCGCGCAGGGTGCGGATCACCCGCACAGCGATTTCGCCGCGATTGGCCACCAGCACGGTGTCGAACAGCGAATCGGCCATCACTACATCCTGAAGACGCCGTAGGAGATCGGTTCCAGCGGCGCGTTTGCCGTCACCGAGAGGGCAAGGCCCAGAACCGTTCTGGTGTCTGCAGGGTCGATCACACCGTCGTCCCACAACCGCGCGGTGGAGTAGTAGGGACTGCCCTGCTCCTCGTACTGGGCGCGGATGGGCGCCTTGAAGGCCTCCTCCTCTTCGGCAGTCATCTCGCCACGTACCGCCGCCAGCACCGACGCGGCCTGCTCCCCGCCCATCACCGAGATCCGCGCATTGGGCCACATCCACAGGAAACGCGGGGAGTACGCCCGGCCGCACATCGAGTAGTTCCCCGCGCCGTGCGAACCGCCGATGACCACGGTCAGCTTCGGCACCCGGGCACAGGCCACCGCGGTCACCATCTTGGCCCCGTGCTTGGCGATGCCGCCCGCCTCGTAGTCCCGCCCCACCATGAACCCGGAGATGTTCTGCAGGAACACCAGCGGGACGATCCGCTTGTCGCAGAGTTCGATGAAATGGGCGGCCTTGAGCGCGGACTCGCTGAACAGCACGCCGTTGTTGGCCACCAGACCCACCGGGTGGCCGTGGATGTGTGCGAAACCGGTCACCAGCGTGCTGCCGTAACCGGGTTTGAACTCGGCGAACTCCCCGCCGTCGACGATCCGGGCGATGACCTCGTGGACGTCGTAGGGGATGCGCGGGTCGACCGGGACCACGTCGTAGAGCTCCCGCTGGTCGGCCACCGCGTCGACGGTGGCGCGGACCTGCCATGGCGGGGTGCCGGCGGGTCCGAGGGTGCCGACGATCCGGCGCACGATCCGCAGCGCATCGCGATCGTCGCGGGCCAGATGGTCGGTCACCCCCGAGGTGGTCGAGTGCAGCTCGCCGCCGCCGAGTTCCTCGGCGCTGACCACCTCGCCGGTGGCTGCTTTGACCAGCGGCGGCCCGCCGAGGAAGATCGTGCCCTGCTCGCGCACGATCACCGCCTCGTCGCTCATCGCCGGCACGTAGGCGCCGCCGGCGGTGCACGATCCGAGCACCGCGGCGATCTGGGCGATGCCGGCCGCGCTCATGGTGGCCTGGTTGTAGAAGATGCGTCCGAAGTGATCGCGGTCCGGGAAGACCTCGTCCTGGCGGGGCAGGAAGGCACCGCCGGAGTCGACGAGGTAGATGCACGGCAACCGGTTCTGCGCTGCGATCTCCTGTGCCCTCAGGTGCTTCTTGACCGAGATCGGGTAGTAGGTACCGCCTTTGACCGTGGCGTCGTTGGCCACGATCATGCACTCCCGGCCCGAGACGCGGCCGATACCGGCGATGATCCCGGCCCCCGGGCAGTCCCCGTCGTACATGCCGTCGGCGGCCAGTGGGGCGATCTCCAGCAGTGGGCTGCCCGGATCGAGCAGTCCGTCCACCCGGTCGCGGGGCAGCAACTTGCCGCGCTCGACGTGGCGGTCGCGGGCCCGCCGCGGACCGCCGAGAGCGGTGACGGCGAGCTTGTCCCGCAAGCACTCCACCAGGCGCAGGTGCGCCTGGCGGTTGGCGGCGGTCGATGCCATGTGAGCGTCCTCGGTCGGCGGCGGGTTGGCCGGGTGCTAAGTTAACGAAGATTAACTCAATGGGATGCCACACCGAAATCGGAGCCTGGCGATGACCGCGCTCACCGCGCGCAGCAGACAGAAGTCGGACCGCCGCGGGCAACTGCTGGCCGCGGCCGCCGCCCTGATGGCCGAACACGGGTTCGCGGCCGTCCGACTGGAGGACATCGGCGCCGCCGCCGGGGTCAGCGGCCCGGCGATCTACCGCCACTTCCCCGGCAAGGAGGCGCTGCTGGTCGAGTTGCTGGTCGGGGTCAGTTCCCGGCTGCTCTCCGGAGCGCAGGCCGTCGTGGCCCGGTCCGTCGGGCCGGATGAGGCGCTCGACGCCCTGGTCGACTTCCACCTCGACTTCGCCCTCGGCGAGCCCGAACTGATCCGGATCCAGGACCGCGACCTGAGCAGTCTTCCGGTGCCCGCCCAGCGGCAGGTCCGTGGAGCGCAGCGGCGCTACGTCGAGATCTGGGTGGGCGTGCTGTGCGAACGCGACCCGCTGCTGGCCGAGGTGGACGCCCGGGTGTCGGCGCATGCGGCGTTCGGGCTGCTCAACTCCACGCCGCACAGCGCCCGCGGCGCCGGTTCGCACGGCGCCCGCGGCGCCGGTTCGCACGGCGCCCGCGGCGCCGGTTCGCACAGCGCCCGCGGCGCCGGTTCGCACAGCGCCCGCGGCGCCGGCCGCACCCGCGCGGTGCTGCGGGCGATGACGCTGGCCGCCCTGGCACCCGGCCGCGGCCGGACGGCCTAGAACCGCCGGCGAGCCCCGGGCATCGGCCCGTTCCGACAGGTCATTCCCCGCCGGGCCGGGCTCCGGTGGTAGACACGTCCTGTGCACAGCGGCAGCGGCGATCCGGGCCAGGGCTCCCCGGACCGGTCGGATCCGACCCAGGCGGCCGGCGGTTACCCCCCCACCGTGGATCCCGCCTACGCCGCCCCCTACACCGGTCAGTACCCGGCGGCGCCGACGGGCCAGTACTGGGGGCAGGGCTATTACGGGCCGGGTTACGGCGCGCCGATGACCCAGCCCACCGAGCAATTGCCCTCCTACTGGCAACCCGGGTCGGGCTACCTGCCGGGCCAGCCGCCGCCCCCGCCC
>CAYXOM010000155.1:0-6051 GCA_964466565.1 uncultured Mycobacterium sp. | reverse complement strand
GACGGACTCGGTGCCGGTGACCGCGCTGGGCAAGCCGGACAAGAAGGCGGTGCGCGCGCAGTTCTGGGAGGGCGCCGAACGGGCCGTCGGGTGAAGGCGCCCGAGCGTCCCGACGGACTTGTCGTCGCGCTCCGCGCGGGCGGTGTGGACATCTAGAAGTCCCGCCTCGCAGCGACACTGAGCGACGTGCGGGTCGCGCCCGGGCGGCGACACTGAGCGACGTGCCGGAGCGACGTGCCGGCCCCGCCTCGCGGCGACACTGAGCGACGTGTCGGAGCGACGTGCCGGAGCGACTTGCCGGTCGGTGCGCGGTGTGCGACGGTGCGGCCGTGCAACGGATCCTGTCCGGCACCGACCTGCGCTACACCCTCACCCGGCTGCTGCAGGTGCTGGGGCCGATGTCGGTCGGCGACCTGTGCGGGCTGCTCGCGGACTGGAACTTCGCCGTCGAGGGCAGGCCGGCCAAGGTCGTCGCGGACGCGCTGCGCTGGGAGATGGGCCACGGACGGGTGCTGCGCACCGGCCGCGGCCGCTACGCCCCCGGAGACGCACCGAGTGGCACGGCGTACCGGATCATCCACCGAGTCGAGTCGCTGAGATGCGAGGCGGAGTCGCTCCGAGGCGGGGAAAGCGATACGCGTACCTTCGACCACGTGAGCGCCAGTCCGTTCAACCCCACGCTGTGGCGAACCGTCGCGGGCTTCGAGGACCTGACCGACATCACCTACCACCGCCACGTCCTCGACGGCGTGCCGCAGCCGACGGTGCGGGTGGCCTTCGACCGGCCGGAGGTGCGCAACGCGTTCCGGCCGCACACCGTCGACGAGTTGTACCGTGCGCTCGACCATGCCCGGATGTCGCCCGACGTCGGGGTGGTGCTGCTCACCGGCAACGGACCCTCGCCCAAGGACGCCGGCTGGGCCTTCTGCTCCGGGGGGGACCAGCGCATCCGCGGCCGGACCGGCTACCAGTACGCCGCCGGGGAGACCGCCGACACCGTCGATGCGGCCAGGGCGGGCCGGTTGCACATCCTGGAGGTCCAGCGGCTCATCCGGTTCATGCCCAAGCCGGTGATCGCCCTGGTCAACGGATGGGCCGCCGGCGGCGGGCACAGCCTGCACGTGGTGTGCGACCTGACCCTGGCCAGCCGGGAGCATGCCCGTTTCAAGCAGACCGACGCCGACGTCGGCAGCTTCGACGGCGGATACGGTAGCGCCTACCTGGCGCGGCAGGTGGGCCAGAAGTTCGCCCGCGAGATCTTCTTCCTGGGCCGGGCCTATACCGCCGAGCAGATGCACGCGATGGGGGCGGTCAACGAGGTGGTCGATCACGCCGAGCTGGAGAGCGCCGCCCTGGTCTGGGCGGCCGAGATCAACGCGAAATCGCCTCAGGCCCAGCGGATGCTCAAGTTCGCCTTCAACCTCCTCGACGACGGTCTGGTCGGCCAGCAGCTCTTCGCCGGAGAGGCGACGCGGTTGGCCTACATGACCGACGAGGCCGTCGAGGGCCGCGACGCGTTCCTGCAGAAGCGTGCACCCGACTGGACGCCGTTCCCCCGCTACTTCTAGGACGGAGACCGTGACCCAACTGCGCCGCCGGCTGACCGAGGCGATCGCCCTGGCCGGGATGCGCCCCCCGCTGCGCCCGCCCGGCCCCGACCGGATCCGGCTGCGCGGCAAGCGGGTGCTGCTCACCGGCGCCTCCTCGGGTATCGGCGAGGCCGGCGCGCGGCGGTTCGCCGCCGAGGGCGCCGAGGGGATCGCCGTCGCCCGCCGCGCCGACCTGCTCGAGGAGTTGTGCGCGCAGATCGCCGGGGCCGGCGGCGTCGCGGCCGCGATCCCCTGCGACCTGTCCGACCTCGACGCCGTCGACGACCTGGCCGAGACCGTCCAGAACCGGTTCGGCGGGGTGGACATCCTGGTCAACAACGCCGGGCGCTCGATCCGCCGGCCGCTCGCCGAATCCCTGGACCGCTGGCATGACGTCGAGCGGACGATGGTGCTCAACTACTACTCCCCGCTGCGGCTGATCCGCGGCCTGGCGCCGGCGATGATCGAACGCGGTGACGGCCACATCATCAACGTCGCCACCTGGGGAGTGCTGAGCGAGGCCTCCCCACTCTTCGGCGTCTACAACGCCTCCAAGGCGGCGCTGAGCGCGGTCAGCCGGGTGATTGAGACCGAGTGGGCGCGCCACGGAGTGCACTCGACCACGCTGTACTACCCACTGGTGGCCACCCCGATGATCGCGCCCACCAAGGCCTACGAGGGCATGCCGGCGCTGAGCCCGCAGGAGGCGGCGCGGTGGATGATCGACGCGGCCCGGCGCCGCCCGGTGCGGATCGCGCCGCGGTTCGGGGTCACCGCCCGCGCCATCGACACGGTGGCCCCCGGGGTGCTCAACGGCATCCTCAAACGCCAGCGGATGCAGCCGGGCTGAGATGGAGATCCTGTCCAGTCGTGTGCTGTTCCGGCCCGCCGACTACCGGCGCTCCCTGGAGTTCTACCGCGACGTCCTGGGCCTGGCCATCGCCCGGGAGTACCCGGGCGGCACCGTGTTTCACGCCGGGCAGTCGTTGATCGAACTCGCCGGCCACGGCGGGCCGACCACCTTCTCCGGCGCGCTGTGGCTGCAGGTGCGCGACGTCTATGCCGTCGAGGCCGACCTGCGCGCCCGGGACGTCGCTATCGCCCGCGAGGCCCGGCAGGAGCCGTGGGGCCTGCACGAGATGCACGTCGCCGATCCGGACGGGGTCACCCTGATCTTCGTGCAGATCCCCGCCGACCATCCGCTGCGCCGCGACGGCCGCGCCGGCTGATCGCGCTCAGTCGCGCTCGGTCGCCAGCGGCCAGCCGACCGACGCCAGTCGGGCGGCCACCTGGTGAATCTCCTCGGGGTTGGGTTCCTTGTCGATAACCTGCCGGACGGCGTCGCGGATCTGGTCCTCGGTCACCGGGGTGTCGAAATCGGCGGTCTTGAGGATGGTCGCAGCCGCCTTGACGACCTCCTCCTCCTCCAGGGTCCGCAGCAGCAGCGCAAGCAGCGCGAAGTAGTCCTTCTGCGGCACGCCGTGCGGGTAGCCCTTGTGCACCCAGCCCAGGACCGAGTCGGAGAACGTCGAGTGGTGTCCGGTCACGCCGTCAGTCCTTGCCCTGGGGGTTGAGGAAGTCCAGGCCGCGGAAGCCCTCGTGCAGCATCGGACCGATCCCCTTGTCCAGCATGGGGAACAGGTCGATTCCGAAGTGGTGCTGGACGGTGGCGCGGGTGATCCAGGCCACCCCGGTGATGATCACCCACCCGACGAGCAGGAAGACCGCGATCCCGAGGAACTTCAGCGCCGGGTTCGGCTTGTGGATGACGTGGTCGGCCTCCTCACCGCCGGACCCGAACGAGTAGGCGTACATCCCGACCGCGAACAGCGCGGGCAGGCCGGCGCCGAGAAGCAGGCCGATCGCCAGCACCCGCAGAATGCTTTCCAGATAGTGCACCTATACCGCCGCCTTCGTCTCCGTGGCCTTGCCGTTCTTCGAAGCCTCGCGCACGTCGGCCGGGACCACCGAGTTGGTGGAGTCGTCCCAGTCGGCGTTGACGTTGCTGTGGTCGACCTTCTGCTGCTGGGCACGCCACCACATGTAGAACGACAGCGCGCACAGAATCACGAAGATCACCCCGTCGCCGGCCAGTTGCGAACCGGTCACGTTCTTGATTCCGTGGGAGAGCCAGAACGACAGCGCCCCGACCAGCGCCGCGGCCGGCAGTGTGGTCAGCCAGGCGACCGCCATCCGGCCGGCCACCCCCCAGCGCACCTCCGCACCGGGCTTGCCCACTCCGCTGCCCATGATCGAGCCGGTGGCGACGTGGGTGGTCGACAGCGCCATGCCGGCCGCACTCGAGGTGAGGATGATCGCCGCCGAGGACGCCTCGGCCGCCAGGCCCTGGGGCGATTCGATCTCCACCAGGCCCTTGCCCAGAGTGCGGATCACCCGCCAGCCGCCCAGGTAGGTCCCGAGCGCGATCGCAATCGCGCAGCTGAAGATCACCCAGAACGGCAGACCGTCCTCCCTGATGTCGCCGGTGAGGTGGCCGGTGGTGATCAGCGCCAGGGCGATCACGCCCATCGTCTTCTGGGCGTCGTTGGTGCCGTGCGCGAGCGCGACCAGCGACGCGGTCGCGATCTGACCCCATCGGAACCCCTGCTCGCGCCGGCGCGCCAGCACCTTGCGGGTGATCCGGTAGACCAGCCAGGTGCCGCAGGCGGCGACCAGTCCGGCGATCAGGGGCGCGGCGACGGCCGGGATGATCACCTTCGCGGTGACCCCGCTCCAGTTGACTCCACCGGTGCCCAGCGCGGCCAGGGCCGCGCCGATCAGGCCGCCGAAGAGGGCGTGCGAGGAACTGGACGGGATGCCGAACAGCCAGGTCAGCAGGTTCCACAGGATGCCGCCGATCAGCCCGGCGAAGATGATGGTCAGGCCCGTCGAGGCATCGATCCCGGGCAGCAGCGCGCCGGTCTCGGAGTCCTGGATCTTCAGGACGGCGGTGGTCACGGTGACGGCGACCTCCACCGAGAGGAACGCGCCGACGAGGTTGAGCAACCCGGCGAGCAGAACCGCGACTTTCGGCTTGAGCGCCTGGGTGGCGATCGAGGTGGCCATCGCGTTGCCGGTATCGTGGAAACCGTTGGTGAAGTCGAACGCCAGTGCGGTGGCGACGAGCAGCACCAGGATGATCATCTCTGCGCCCATGGCCGGTAATCCTGCCGGTTGGGGCCACTCGCGGGCCAGCGGCCCCCGGGAGCCGTCCACCCATGCCTAGCTGCGTGTTTGGTGAACGAAGGGCAGCTATTCATCCGGTGTTCATCTCACGGACCCGCCTGGTTGGCCGTTCGGCGACGGAGGCCGTAAACGCCGGGCCCGGCGAGCCTAGACTCGACGAGGCGCCGTGCCGCGCGCCGAACGCCGGGAGGTCGACACAGGTGGTCACATCGTGAACCGGCTCCTCGACGGCTCACCCGCCCGCGACGGGGAGCCCGAATAGCGATTCTGGGGGCCCTGGCCCTACCGCCCGGGCCCCTCGCGCCGGCGCTGCTGGCGGCACTGGACGGCGTGCTGGCCGGCCGGTCCGGCCCGCTGGTGCCCGCACCCGCCGGTGACGGTCGCGACGGCGCTGCGGCGGCGACGGTTCTGCGGGCCCTGCGCGTCGGCGAACCGATCGCCGACGACATCGCCCTGGTGGTGGCGACCTCGGGCACCACCGGGCCGCCGAAGGGTGCGATGCTCACCACGGCGGCCCTGCGCGCGAGCGCCTCGGCCACCCACGACCGCCTGGGCGGGCCGGGCACCTGGCTGCTGGCGCTGCCGGCCCACCACATCGCCGGAATCCAGGTTCTGGTGCGCAGCCTGGCGGCCGGCACCACGCCGGTCGAAATCGACGTCTCCGGGGGGTTCGACCCGTCCCTACTGCCCTCGGCGGTGGCCCGGATGGGCACCGGGCGCCGCTACACCGCGCTGGTCTCCAACCAGCTGGCCAAGGCCCTGGCGGTGCCGGCGGCGGCGGCCGCGCTGGCCGGCCTCGACGCGGTCCTGCTCGGCGGCGGACCGGCTCCGCGCGCTCTCCTCGACGCCGCCGCGGAGGAGGGCATCCCGGTGGTGCGCACCTACGGCTCCAGCGAGACCGCCGGGGGGTGCGTCTACGACGGCGTCGCCCTGCAGGGCGTGCGGGTGCGCATCGACGGGCCCGGGCCGGACGGGACCGGCCGGGTGGTGATCGGCGGGGCGACGCTGGCGGCGGGGTACCGCAATCCGGTGCGGCCGGACCCGTTCGCCGAGCCGGGCTGGTTCGTCACCGACGACCTGGGGGCACTCGACGGCTCGGGGCGGCTGCGGGTGTCCGGGCGCGCCGACGACGCGATCTCCACCGGCGGCCTGACCGTGCTGCCCGGCCCGGTGGAGGCGGTGCTGCAGCACCATCCGGCCGTCGCCGACGCCGCGGTGTTCGGCGTTCCCGACGACCGCCTCGGGCAGCGGGTGGTCGCCGCGGTGGTGCTCGCGG
>CAYXOM010000154.1:0-8628 GCA_964466565.1 uncultured Mycobacterium sp. | reverse complement strand
CAGCGCCGCGGCGCGGGCCATGACCCCGCGCGCCAACACCACCAATTTGGCGTCCTCGGCCCCGAGGGGCTCACTCATCGGGCTCCTCGTCGGGTCCCGCCGACCCGACCAGCACGGTCTCGATGCGCACCCGGCCCCGGTGGTCGGAGCCTCCCTCGGCACGCAATCGCAGCCCGTGGGAGACCACCTCGGCTCCCGGCAGCGGCACCCGGCCCAGTTCCAGCGCGACCAGGCCGCCGACGGTGTCGACCTCGAAGTCGTCGCCGAACTCGACGCCGAAGAGTTCGCCGAGGTCCTCGACCGGCAGTCGCGCCGAGACCCGGAAGGTGCCCGCACCGATCGGCTCGACCGGGACGACCTCGCCGTCGTCGTACTCGTCGGCGATCTCGCCGACAATCTCCTCGAGCACGTCCTCGATGGTGACCAACCCGGCGGTGGCGCCGTACTCATCGACCAGCAGCGCCATGTGGTTTCGGTCGCGCTGCATCTCCCGCAGCAGCTCGTCGAGCGGTTTGGAATCCGGCACGAACACCGCGGGACGCATCAGGTCGGAAACCGCACTGCCGCCGCCGGAGTTGTTCGCGTGGTAGGTGCGTTCGACCAGATCCTTGAGGAACACCACCCCGATGATGTCGTCGACGTTCTCGCCGACCACCGGGATCCGGGAGTGCCCGCTGCGCACCGCCAGTGAGATGGCCTGGCCGGCCGTCTTGCCGCCCTCGATCCACACCATCTCGGTGCGCGGGACCATCACCTCGCGCGCCGGGGTGTCGCCGAGTTCGAAGACCGACTGGATCATCCTGCGTTCGGAATCGGCGACAACGCCGCTCTGCTGGGCCATGTCGACCACCTCGCGCAACTCGATCTCCGAGGCGAACGGGCCGTTGCGGAATCCGCGGCCGGGCGTGAGCGCATTGCCCAGCAGCACCAGCAACCGGCTGATCGGGGCGAGTAGCAGCGAGATCGCCTGCAGTGGGAGCGTGGCGGCCAGCGCGATCGAGTAGGCGTGCTGGCGCCCGAGCGTGCGGGGGCCGACCCCCACCAGCACGAAGGAAGCGACCGTCATGATCAGCGCCGCGGCGGGCAGCGCCCAGCCGATCCCGAGGTGGTCGTCGAGGTAGGCGACCAGCAGGACCGCCGCGGTGGCCTCGCAGGCGATCCGCAGCAGCACGACCAGGTTGACGTAGCGCGGCCGCTCGCGGATAACCCGGGCCAGCCGCGCCGCGCCCGGCCGCTCGTCGCGCACCATCTCCTCGATCCGGGCGACCGACACCGTGCCGATCGCGGCGTCGATCGCGGCGAGGACGCTGCCGATCAGGACCAGCACGACGGCGCCGATCAGCAGGGGAAGTCCGGTCACCGTTCGAAATACCGTGACTTGTCGAGCAGCCGGCGGTCCTTCTCGGCCTGGCGGTCCTGCTGGTAGGCCTGCACCTGGTCGGCGACCCACTCCTCGAGAAGCTGGCGTTGCAGGGCGAACATCTCCCTCTCCTCAGCGGGCTCGGCGTGGTCGTAGCCGAGCAGGTGCAGCACCCCGTGCACGGTCAGCAGGGCCAGCTCGTGCCCGAGGCTGTGCCCGGCGGCCGCCGCCTGCTCAGCGGCGAACTGCGGGCACAGCACGATGTCGCCCAGCATGGCCGGGCCGGGGTCGGGTGCGTCCGGCCTCCCGCCGGGCTCGATCTCGTCCATCGGGAAGCTCATCACGTCGGTGGGCCCGGGCAGGTCCATCCAGCGCATGTGCAGGTCGGCCATCGCCGCGAGGTCGAGCAGCACCATGGACAGCTCGGCGGCCGGGTTGACCTTCAACTTGGCGATGACGAAGCGGGCGACGCTGATCAACTCCTGCTCACAGACGTCCAGACCCGACTCGTTGGACACCTCGATGCTCATCGGTTCGGGCCCTACTGCCGGGACGACCGGCGGCGGGGCCGGTTCAGGCCGGGCCGCTCGGCGGCCTTGGCGTAGGCGTCGACGATCTCCGAGACCAGCCGGTGCCGCACGACGTCGGCACTGGTGAGCCGGACGAAGTGGATGTCGTCGATGCCCTCGAGGATGTCGATGGCCGCCCGCAGGCCCGAGGTCGCCCCGCCCGGGAGATCGACCTGGGTGATGTCGCCGGTCACCACGATCTTGGACCCGAAGCCCAGCCGGGTCAGGAACATCTTCATCTGCTCAGCGGTGGTGTTCTGCGCCTCGTCGAGGATGATGAACGCGTCGTTGAGGGTTCGCCCGCGCATGTAGGCCAGCGGCGCGACCTCGATCACCCCCGCGCTCATCAGTTTGGGGATCGCCTCGGGATCCATCATGTCGTGCAGCGCGTCGTACAGCGGGCGCAGGTAGGGGTCGATCTTCTCGCTGAGTGTGCCCGGCAGGAAGCCCAGCCGCTCGCCGGCCTCGACGGCGGGCCTGGTCAGGATGATCCGGGTCACCTCCTTGGTCCGCAGCGCGCGGACCGCCTTGGCCATCGCCAGATAGGTCTTGCCGGTGCCGGCCGGGCCGATGCCGAACACGACGGTGTTGGCGTCGATCGCGTCGACGTACCGCTTCTGGTTGAGCGTCTTGGGCCGGATGGTCTTCCCGCGCCGGGACAGGATGTCGAGCGTGAGAACCTCGGCGGGCGAGGGGTTGTCCGCTCCGGAGACCATAGCGACGCTTCGGCGCACCGCATCGGGGGACAACGCCTGTCCGCCGGCGACGACGGCGACAAGTTCGGAGATGACCCGCTCGGCGAGGGCAACGTCGCCGGCCGCGCCGGACAGGGTGACGGTGTTGCCCCGCACGTGCACCTCGGCGGCAAGGCTGTCCTCGAGGGCGCGCAGGTTCTCGTCGGCTGACCCGAGCAGACCCAGCACCAGGTCTGGTGGAACGGTCATGCTGCTGCGAACGGGCACCGCAGCGGAGCTCTCGCGGGGCGTCACGTGGTCTTCGATGCCTGCTTCCTGTGGTTTCGCGACCGTCGCGGCGATTCTACCGAGCCATCGACCAGCGGTCGGTGAGAACGCCCAACGCACCCAGCGCCACCGCCGCCGCTGTCGATGTACGCAGCACGGTCGGACCCAGCCTCGCCTCGGCCGCACCCGCCCGCGTCAGTGCGGTAAGTTCGGCGTCGCTGACACCCCCCTCCGGACCCACGACCAGGACAATGGAGTGCGCCCGGGCCACCGGGAGATCCGCCAGCGCCCGGTCGGCCGACTCGTGCAGCACCAGTCCCAGCGCGCCGTCGGCGCCGAAGAGGTCACAGACCTCCGGGGTGAACAGCGGGCCCGCCACCGCCGGAACCCGGACCCGCCGCGACTGGCGGGCGGCCGAGCGCGCCACCGCGCGCCAGCGACGCAGCCCCCGCTCTGCGCGCTGGCCGTCCCACCGGGCCACGCAGCGCTCGGCCTGCCAGGCCAGGATGGCGTCGGCGCCGGCTTCGGTGGCGAGTTCCACCGCAAGCTCGGAACGCTCCGACTTGGGAATGGCCTGCACCACCGTCACCGGCGGACGCGGGGCGGCGACGAATCGCCGCTCCAGCACCCGCACCGTCAGGGTGTCGCGGCCCGCGTCCTCCAAGACGCAGTCGGCCACCGCGCCGTCCCCGTCGGCGACGGCCAGGGTCTCGCCCTGCCGGATCCGCCGCACCGTGGCGGCATGGAAACCCTCGTCACCGCCGATCACCGCGAAGTCGCCGGTTTGGGGCACCGCGTCGACGTAGAACAGGGCGGCGACCATCGGGACGGGCGGACGGGCGCTCAGCGGCCGCTGAAGGTCTCGCGCAGCCGGCTGAACAGCCCGCCGCCGGACGGCTGCGCCGTCGCGGCCCGGTTGGACTTCACCACGGGCTGTTCGTTACCGGCCGCCTTGAGCTGGGCGAGCAGATCGGCGCTGCGAGCATCCAGCTGGGTGGGGACGGCGATCTCGATGTGGGCGTGCAGATCCCCGCGGGCGTCGGCGCGCAGCCGCGGCATCCCGTGGCCGCGCAGTGTGGTCACCGAACCCGGCTGGGTGCCCGGGGGAACCTTGATCTCGGTCTTCTCGCCCAGGATGCCGGTCAGGGCCACCGCGGCGCCGAGCGCGGCGTCGGCCATCGGCACCACGACCGTGCAGTGCAGATCCTCGCCGTCCCGGACGAAGACATCGTGGGGCTTCTCGTGCACCTCCACGTAGAGGTCGCCGGCCGGCCCGCCGCCGGGGCCCACCTCGCCCTGGGCGGCCAGCCGGACCCGCATCCCATCGGCCACCCCGACGGGGATCTTCACGGCGATCTCCCGACGATTCCGGATCCGGCCGTCGCCGCCGCAGCGGCGGCATGGGTCGGGGATCACCTCGCCGACCCCGGCACAGGTCGGGCAGGGCCGGGCGGTCATCACCTGCCCGAGCAACGAACGCTGCACACTCTGAACCTCGCCGCGCCCGCCGCAGATGTCGCAGACCGCCGGGGCGGAATCGCCGTTGGTGCCGCGGCCCTGGCACAGGTCGCACAGCACCGCGGTGTCCACCGTCACGTGCCTGCTCACGCCGGTCGCGCACTCCTCGAGGGTGAGCCGCATCCGCAGCAGCGAGTCCGATCCCGGGCGCACCCGCCCGATCGGGCCCCGGGCTCCCATCCCGGAACCGAAGAAGGCCTCGAACACGTCCCCGAGGCCGCCGAAGCCGCCGAAGCCGCCGGCGGCCCCCGCCGTCTCCAGCGGATCGCCGCCGAGATCGACGATCCTGCGCTTCTCCGGGTCGGAGAGGATCTCGTAGGCGGTGCTGATCGCCTTGAAGCGCTCCTCTTCGCCGGGGTTGACGTCGGGGTGCAGCTCCCGCGCCAACCGCCGGTAGGCGCGCTTGATCTCCGAGTCGTCGGCGCCTCGGCTCACCCCGAGCATGCCGTAGTAGTCGCGTGCCACGCCGCACCCTTCTCGCCGCACGCCGGCGTCAGCCGGCGCGGTTGCCCAGAACCTCGCCGATGTACATCGCAACGGCCGCGACATTGGCCATGGTTCCGGGATAGTCCATCCGGGTGGGGCCCACCACGCCCATGCCGCCGTAGACCGTCCCCGAACTGCCGTAGGTGGTTGTCACGACCGACGTGCCGGCCATCTCCTCCACCTCGGTCTCGTGGCCGATGCGCACCGTTACCTTACCGGCCTCCTGCTGTGCGGCCAGCAGACGCAGGACCACGACCTGCTCCTCGAGCGCCTCCATGACCGACCGCAGCGAACCGCCGAAATCAGCGGTACTGCGAGTGAGGTTGGCGGTGCCGCCCAGCAGCAGTCGCTCTTCGCTGTGCTCGACGAGGGATTCGAGCAGCACCGTCGCCGACCGGCCCACCGCGTCGCCGAGCGTGCCATCCTGCCCACCGCCGCCGTTTAGCTGACTGGCCAGGTCGGCCACCGCCACCGATGCCGCCGAGAGCTTCTTGCCCTCCAACGCCTGGGCCAGCAGGTCGCGCAACTGGCCCAACTGATGGTCGTCGATGGTGTCGCCGAGTTCGACGATGCGCTGATCGACCCGACCCGAGTCGGTGATGACGACCATCAGCAGCCGGGCCGGGGTCAGGGCCACCACCTCCAGGTGACGCACGGTGGAGGCCGAAAGCGTCGGGTACTGCACCACCGCGACCTGGCGGGTCAGCTGAGCCAGCAACCGCACGGCTCGACGCAGCACGTCGTCGAGGTCGACGCCGGACTCCAGGAAGGACAGGATCGCACGGCGCTCCGGAGTCGAAAGCGGCTTGACCTCGGCGATCCGGTTGACGAACTCCCGGTAGCCCTTCTCGGTCGGCACCCGCCCCGAACTGGTGTGCGGCGCGGTGATGTAGCCCTCGGCCTCCAGCACCGCCATGTCGTTGCGCACGGTGGCACTGGAGACACCCAGGTGGTGGCGCTCGACGAGCGCCTTGGAACCGATTGGTTCCTTGGTCGACACGAAGTCGGCGACGATGGCGCGCAGCACCTCGAACCGACGGTCGTCGGCACTGGTCATCCGGCTCACCTTCCGGCAGGCCCACCTGTCAGGGGTGCTGGGCTCCGATCACCATGGTACGACCGGATTGGCAGACCGGGCCGTCGAGTGCCACCGGGGGCCCGGTCCCCCGACGCCGGACTCCCGGCCGGGCACGGTGGCCTGGCCGGGAGCCGGTGACTGCCGATCGGGTTCGGGGAATCCGGTCAGCCGATGGCCCACACCGGGATCTGCTGGCGGATCGGCGCCCGGATGGCCGGCTCGGCCTGCAGCGACGCGTGCCCCTGCTTCTGGCACAGAGTGTGCGAGACCCCCTGGCGGCAGTCAGAGGGGTTGGACGTCGCGCCGGCGACAGGAGCGGCCGCCAGGGCGGCCGCGGCGGCAGCCGCGGCGACAACCGGAGCCAGACGGCGGGTGGTGATTCTCATCGGGAAACTTCCTCTCTTATCGGCGTCGGGCTTGAAACTCCACGGGCTGTGGGGTTTTCGCTATCCTGCCCGCATGCCTTGAGAGTAACTTCTAGCGAAGTGCAAATCACGAAGTTCATATCGTTTGCAGCCGCAGCCGAACCGACCCGGGCGTCTTCTCCAGCCTCGATTCTGCGTTACGACCTGCCGGCGTCACTGGTCGTCTTTCTGGTCGCGCTCCCGCTGTCGCTGGGGATCGCGATCGCCTCCGGGGCGCCCCCGCTGGCGGGACTGGTGGCCGCGGTGGTCGGCGGGATCGTCGCGGGAGCCCTGGGCGGTTCGCCCCTTCAGGTCACCGGACCGGCCGCCGGCCTGACCGTCATCGTCGCCGGACTCATCGCCGAGTTCGGCTGGGCCGTCACCTGCGCGATCACCGTGTGTGCCGGGCTGTTGCAGATTCTCTTCGGGCTGACCAAGGCCGGTCGGGCGGCGCTGGCGATCTCCCCGATGGTGGTCCACGCGATGCTCGCCGGCATCGGTATCACCATCGCCCTACAGCAGATACACGTCCTGCTCGGCGGCCAGACCCACACCTCGGCGTGGCACAACATCGTTAACCTGCCCGCGGACATGAGCCACGCGCACCTCGCCTGCACGGCGCTGGGCGTCCTCGTGATCGTCGTCATGCTGGGCTGGCGCTGGATGCCCGCACCTGTCCGGGTGATCCCCGGACCGCTGGTCGCGATCGTCGCGGCGACGCTGCTGTCGCTCGCGCTGGGGCTGAATGTGCCCCGCGTCGAGCTCGACGGTTCGCTGCTCGACGCGCTGCAATTGCCCGGCCTGCCGGACGGCAAGTGGGGCGCCTTCGCGGTCGGCGTGCTGACGGTGGCTCTCATCGCCAGCGTGGAGAGCCTGCTGACCGCGGTCGCGGTGGACCGGATGCAGCCGCGGATCCGCAGCGATCTCGACCGGGAGCTGATCGGGCAGGGCTCGGCCAACGTGGTCTCCGGTGCGATCGGCGGCCTTCCGGTCACCGGTGTGGTGGTGCGCAGCACCGCCAACGTGGCGGCGGGGGCGCGCAGCCGCGCTTCGACGATCCTGCACGGTTTCTGGGTACTGCTGTTCGCCCTGCCGTTCGCCGGCCTGGTCGAGCAGATCCCGACCGCTGCGCTGGCCGGCCTGCTGGTCGTGATCGGCGTGCAACTGGTCAAGATCACCCACATCGCCGCCGCCCGGCGCAACGGCGACATCGCCGTCTACCTGGTGACCGCCGCCGGCGTGGTGCTGATCAACCTGCTCGTCGGAGTACTGCTCGGCCTGGCGCTGGCCGTCCTCCTGACCGCCTCGCGGGTGACGCGCGCCACGATCGTGTGCGAGCCGGGACCCGACGGGCTGTGGCGGGTCACCCTGGCCGGCCCACTCACCTTCCTGACGCTGCCGCGGCTGCATCAGCGACTCTCCGCGGTACCCCGCGGCGCCACGGTCGAATTGAGCGTCTCTGCGACCTATCTCGATCACGCCGCCGCCGAGTACATCCAGGCATGGCGCACGCAGCATGAGGCGGCCGGCGGCCGGGTCGAAACGCCCCACGTCACCGGCCCCGCCGCCCAGTTGCGTCAGGCCCGCACACGCTAGGTCGTCCCAGCGCAATGTTGTTGTCCGCCAGCCTGAGACAGCCCTAAATAAGAATTCAAAATCACTAATCTTATGTAGTGGTTATGAAGATGACCCAGGCACTCGACGGGACGGCCGGCCGTTCCTAGACTTGGGGCATCAGGCGAAATCTGATTACGGAATCACAAATCAATGCTCGAGAAAGGAACCCGATGACCGCCAAGTTCTTCGCCCCGATCCTGCTGGCCGGGGCCACCGCCGCCGCCGTCGCGCTGGCGCCGGTCGCCGTCGCCGACATGCGGTGCGACAACCGAAGCCTGAACACCACGCTCTGCCAGAAGAGCGGGCACGCCTCGATCAGCACCAGCCCGGACTCGATCGCCACCGGCTCGGCCTTCAACCCGTTCGGAGCCGGTCCGATGCCGCCGATCTGGGCCTTCGACTGACCGAGACTAACCACCCGACAGAGAACCGCGAGGGCAACGCCGCCCTCGCGGTTCTCGCTTTTCTCAGTCGTCTTTTTCGGTCGTCTTTCTCAGTCGTCGAGCAGGTCCCGGACCACGGCGTCGGCCAGCAGTCGGCCGCGGGCACTGAGCGCCAGCCGGCCGCCCCGTCTGGTCAGCAGGCCGTCGGCGACCGCGCGATCGGCACGGCACCGTTCGGCATCGGTGAGCGC
>CAYXOM010000153.1:0-4725 GCA_964466565.1 uncultured Mycobacterium sp. | reverse complement strand
CCCGCTCCGCGACCGACCCGTCGCAGCGAAGTGCCCGGTTACTGGAACTGGCCGTGCGGGTGACCGGCTTCATGCCCGCCGACGAGGGCCGTGCGCTGTTCGAGGCCGCCACGGAGTACCTGCACGGGGGAGTCGCCGTCGAGATCGGCACCTACTGCGGCAAATCGACGGTGCTGCTGGCCGCCGCGGCGGCCCGGGCCGGCAGCGTGCTCTTCACCGTCGACCACCACCATGGCTCCGAGGAGCACCAGCCGGGCTGGGAGTACCACGACGCGGACCTGGTGGACCCGGTCAGCGGGCGCTTCGACACCCTGCCCGCGCTGCGGCGCACCCTGGACGAGGCGGGGCTGGAGGACACCGTGGTGGCGATGGTCGGCCGCTCGGCCGTCGCGGCCCGGGGCTGGTCGACACCGGCCGAGCTGGTGTTCATCGACGGCGGCCACAGCCGCGCCGCGGCGCATGAGGACTTCGACTGCTGGGCGAGGTGGGTGGCGGCCGGCGGGGCCCTGATCATCCACGACGTCTTCCCCGACCCGCGCGACGGCGGCCGTCCCCCGTACGAGATCTACCGGCGCGCCCGGGAGTCCGGCGACTTCGCCGAGGCGGGCGCGACGGGGTCGCTGCGGGTGCTGCGGCGGGTGGCCGGGGTGCCGGGCGATCAGCTGCGCACGCAGGCGCAGTCGTAGTCCGCGGCCAGCCCGCGCGGCAGGTCGGCGCCGCGGAAGATGCCGGCCGCCGGGCCGGCGCCGCAGAGCGCGTCGGCGGCCAGGATCACCGCGGCCCCGGTCCAGGTGGTCCGCTCGACCGGCCAGCGCTTGCCGTCGGCGTACACCAGCCCGGTCCAGTAGGAGCCGTCGTCCTCGCGAAGGTGCTGCATCGCGGCGAACTGGGTCAGCGCCCGGCGCCGGTCGCCGATCGCCTCCAGTGCGAGGACCAGTTCGCAGGTCTCCGCACCGGTCACCCACGGCCGGTCACTGACGCAGCGGACGCCGAGGCCGTCGACGACGAACTCGTCCCAGCGCTCGGCGATCCGCCGGCCCGCGGCCGGCCCGCGCACCGCCCCGCCCAGCACCGGGTAGTACCAGTCCATCGAGTGGTACACCTTGTCGGCGAAGGCCTCCGGGTGCTCGGCGACGGCGTGGCCCAGCCGGCCCACCGCCACCTCCCACTCCGGCTGGGACCGGTCCAGGTAGCCGGCCAGCGCGAGCGCGCAGCGGATGCTCTGGTAGACGCTGGAATTGCCGGTCAGCAGCGATTCCGGGATCGGGCCGGCCGGTCCGTGCGCCCAGTGGATCTCTCCGGTGGCGGTCTGCAGGCCCAGGACGAAGTCGATCGCCGCGGCGACGGTGGGCCACATCCGTTCGGCGAAACCCCGGTCGGCCGTCGCCAGCACGTGGTGCCAGACCCCGGTCGCGATGTAGGCGCAGAAGTTGCTGTCGCTGTGGGGATCCTCGACCACCCCGCGGCGGTAGGAGATGGCCCACGAACCGTCGGCCCGCTGCTCGCGGCGGCTCCACTCGAAGGCGGCCCGGGCGGGCTCGACCAAGCCGGCTGCCGTCAGCCCCATGGCGCACTCGACGTGGTCCCAGGGGTCGGTGTGCCCGGTGGCCGACCACGGGATCTCGCCGGACGAAAGCTGGATCGCGGCAATCGATTCCGCGGTCTGCCGGCACTCCCGCGCAGACAGCACGCCGGGGACCTGCGGCGGCTCGGGGCGGCTGCGGCCCATCACCGGTCGGGCTTCTCGAAGTAGAGGGCCACGCTCTTCCCCACCAGTGGGTTCAGCGCGGCCTCGGCCACCCTGGTCACCGCCGGCGCCCGCATCATGTCCCACACCAGCAGCCGGTGGTAGGCCCGGACGGCGGGGTGATCGGCGTCGTCCACGCCGACGGCGCACTTGAGCCACCAATACGGCGAGTGCAGGCCGTGGGCGTGGTGGCTGCCGGTGAACCTCAGGCCGGCGGCCCGGAGTTTGGCACGCAGTTCGTGGGCCCGGTAGATCCGGACGTGGCCGCCCTCGTTGGCGTGGTAGGCGTCGGAGAGCAGCCAGCAGATCCGCTCGGGCAGCCAGCGCGGCACCGTGACCGCCAGCGTGCCGCCCGGCCGCAGCACCCGGGTCAGTTCGGCGATCACGGTGTCGTCGTCGGGGATGTGCTCGAGGATCTCCGAGGCGATCACGGTGTCGAAGGCGCCGTCGGGGTAGGGCAGCGCCAGGGCGTCGCCGACCACCACCTGGGCCTTCGCCGAGGCGGGGGCCTCCCCGGCTCGGCCCATGGCGGTGAGCATGGTGTCGACCTCGGCCAGTTCGGCGGCGTTGCGGTCGAAGGCGATCACGTCGGCGCCGCGGCGGTAGGCCTCGAAAGTGTGCCGCCCGGCCCCGGCTCCGACGTCGATGACCGAGCGGCCGGGCCCGATCCGCAGCCGGTCGTAGTCCACTGTCAGCACTGCCCGCCGACCTCCTCGCCGATGGTCCGCCCGGTCCGGGCGACGGCCCGCCGGTAGACCCGGACCGTCTGGGCGGCAACCGATTCCCAGCTGAAGACGTCCAGGGCCCGGCGGCGCCCCGCGGCGCCCATCCGGTGCCGGCGGCCGGGGGAGTCCAGCAGGTCGCCCAGGGCCCGGGTCAGCGCGTCGACGTCGCCGGGTTCCACCAGCTCGGCGCAGCGCCCGTCGGCCCCGAGCACCTCGGGCAGCGCCCCGGCCCGGCTGGCGACGACCGGGGTGCCGCTGGCCATCGCCTCGACCGCCGGCAGCGAGAAGCCCTCGTAGAGCGAGGGGACGGCCGCCACCTCCGCGGAGCCGAACAGATCGGCGAGTTCGGTGTCGGACAGCCCGCCGCAGATGCGCACGATGTCGGAGATTCCCAACTCGGCGATGAGTTTCTCGGTCGGGCCGTCCGGCTCCAGCCGGGCCACCAACCGCAGTTCGAGGTCGTGGTGGCTGCGCAGCCGGGCGACGGCGGCCAGCAGGGTGCCGATCCCCTTCAGCGGCCGGTCCGCCGAGGAGATCGCGATGATCCGCCCGGGCACCCGGGGCCGGTCCGGCGGGCTGAACCGGGCGGTGTCGACTCCCAGGGGCACCACGTGCAGCTGGTCGGGACGCACGCCGAAGTCGGCGGCGATGTCGGCTGCCGACGACGACGACACCGTCAGCAGGTCGGGGATCGCGCGGGCCACCCGCCGCTGCATGCCCGCGAAGCCGTACCAGCGCCGGACCAGGGGCCGGCGCCACCACCGGGCCGCCGCCAGGTCGAGTGCGCGGTCCCGGGTGATCGGGTGGTGGACGGTGGCCACCACCGGGTGATCCCGGGCGATGCGCAGCAGACCGGTGCCCAGGCACTGGTTGTCGTGGACCACGTCGAACTCGCCGCGGCGGGTGTCGAGCAGGCGGGCGGCGCGCAGGCTGAAGGTCCGCGGCTCGGGGAAGCCTGCGGTCCACATGGTGGCCAGCTCAAGGGCGTCGACCCGGTCCCGGATCTCGCGGGGATGCGGCAACCGGAACGGGTCGGGCTCGCGGTAGAGGTCCAGGCTGGGGACCTCGGTGAGCCGTACCCGGGGGTCGAGCTCTTCGGGGTAGGGCTGGCCGGAGAAGACCTCCACCCGGTGGCCCAGGTCGGCAAGTCCGGCGCTGAGGTGCCGGACGTAGACCCCCTGGCCGCCGCAATGGGTCTTGCTGCGGTAGGACAGCAGCGCGATCCGCACCGCTCAGGCTCCCGCGGCCGGGTTGCTGGACATGTGTCCAAGACTAATCGCTCACCACCCGGTGCTGAGCACCCGGTCGAGCATCTCCACGAAGTAGTCGGCCGACTCGCGGGTGATGCACATCGGCGGCTTGATCTTCAGTACGTTCTGCCGGTCCCCGGTCGGCTGCACGATCACCCCTAGTTCACGCATCCGCTCGCAGATGGCGGCGGTCTCGGCCACCGCCGGTTCCAGCGTGGTGCGGTCGCGGACCAGTTCCACCCCAAGGTAGAGACCGCTGCCGTGCACGGTGCCGATCAGCGGGTGCCGCAGCGCCATCTCGGTGACCCGGGCGATCAGGTGGTCGCCGATGGCCACCGCGTTCTGCTGCAGACCTTCGCTTTCGAGAAGATCCAGCACGGTGAGCCCGACCACGCTGGACACCGGGCTGCCCCCGGCCGAGGAGAAGAAGTATCCGCAGGCGCGGTAGGCGTCGGCGATCTCCCGGGTGGTGATCACCGCCCCCAGCGGGTGACCGTTGCCCATCGCCTTGGCGACGCAGACGATGTCGGGCACCACCCCCTGCTGCTCGAACGCCCAGAACCAGCGCCCGGTCCGGCCGTAGCCGACCTGGACCTCGTCGGCGATCGCCAGTCCGCCGGCGGCGCGGACCGCCGCGTACACCGCCCGCAGGTAGCCGTCGGGCAGGGCCATCCCGCCGGCGTTGCCGTAGAACGGCTCGCAGATGAACGCCGCGGGCGCCCGGCCGCGGGCGGCGAGGTCGTCGATGATCGCCACCGCCTCGGGCGCGAAGTTCGCCGCGTCGGGACCGCGGTGGCGGCCGCGGTACGGGTTGGGCGACGGAACGGTGTGCACCCAGGCCGGCCGGGTGGACAGGGCGTTGGGGTTGTCGGCGATCGAGGTGGAGATCGCGTCGGTGGCGTAGGTCCAGCCGTGGTAGGCCTCGGCGACCGCGACGAGATAGCCGTCGCCGCTGAGCGTGCCGCCGGGAAGGTAGCGCAGGAGCCGCGCCAGCAGCGGCGGG
>CAYXOM010000152.1:0-2177 GCA_964466565.1 uncultured Mycobacterium sp. | reverse complement strand
CGCCGGGCTGACGGTGGGCGCGATGCTGGTGCCCCAGGGCATGGCGTATGCCCAGTTGGCCGGCCTGCCACCTGAGATCGGGTTGTACTCGGTGACCCTGCCGTTGCTGGTCTACGCGCTGTTCGGGACCTCCCGGCAGTTGGCGGTCGGCCCGGTGGCGGTGGTGTCGCTGGTGACGGCGACCGCGTTGGCCCCGGTCGCCGAGCAGGGCACCGCCGAGTACATGAAGGCCGCCGCACTGCTGGCCCTGCTGGTCGGTGTGATCAACATCGTGCTGGGGCTGGTCCGGATGGGGTGGGTGACCAATCTGCTGTCGCATTCGGTGCTGGTCGGCTACACCGCCGCCGCGGCGATCATCATCGCCACCAGCCAGGTCAAACACATTCTGGGCGTGAAGATCCCGCACACCGCAACCTGGGTGGACACCGTCAGGGAGCTCTTCGCCGCCCTGGACGCCACCAAGCTGCTGACGCTGGCGATCGGGCTGGTGTCGCTGGCCGCCCTGATCCTGCTCAAGCGCTGGCGGGCGACCTTTCCGGGCGCGCTGGCCGTGGTGCTGGTGGGGGTGGCCGTCAGCGCGGTGTTCAAGCTCTCCGAGCGCGGGGTGGCCGTCGTCGGCGAGATTCCCGGCGGACTGCCCGGCCTGGGGCTGCCCGACTTCGGCGGTGGGATGGTCGGCACCCTGCTGCCGGCGGCGCTGATCATCACCGTCGTCGGCTACGCGGAGTCGATCGCGGTGGCCAAGACCTACGCCCGGCGCCACCGCTACGAGGTCGACCCCAACCAGGAGCTCGTCGCGCTCGGCGCCTCCAACGTCGCCGCCGGGGTGCTCAGCGGCCAGCCCGTTACCGGCGGGTTCTCCCGCACCGCGGTCAACGCGACCGCCGGCGCGCGCACCCCGCTGGCCTCGGTGTTCAGCGCCATCCTCATCGTGCTGGTGCTGTTGGTGGCCACCGGGCTGTTCACCCAGTTGCCCCAGGCGGTGCTGGGAGCGATCGTGATCGCCGCGGTGGCCAGCCTGATCGACACCCACGAGATGCGCCACATCGCCAAGGTGAAGCGGTCGGACACCCTGACCATGGCGGTGTCGTTCGTCGCCACCCTGCTGCTGGGAGTGGAGACGGGACTGGCCGTAGCGGTGCTGGCCTCCATCGCGGTGGTGGTCACCCGGCTGATGAACCCGCACAGCGCCGAGATCGGCCAACTGCCCGGCACCGAGACCTACCGCAACCTCGGGCGCTTCTCCGACGCCGTGCGCCGCCCCGACGTCGGCATCCTGCGCATCGACGTGTCGCTGAACTTCGCCAACGCCGCTTTCCTGAAGGCCCGGCTGCGGCAGTTGGAGGCCGACCACCCGGAGGGTCTGCGGGCGATCGTGCTCGACGGGGCCGGGGTCAACGACCTCGACACCTCGGCGGAGGCGACCCTGTCGGATCTGCTCACCGAGTACGACGAGCGGGGGATCGAGGTGCATCTGGCCAATATGAAGGGTCCGGTGCGCGACGTGCTGATCCGCTCGGGGCTGTGGGAGCGGCTGGGCCCCGGCCGCCGGCACCCCTCGGTCCAGGCCGCGATCGACGCCCTGGCGGCCCCGGATTCGTTGTCCGTCAAGTACCGCGGCGCCGAGGTCGACGAGCGCGGCTGATTGCTGGTCAGCCGCGGGCCGAACCGGTGAGCCACTGGCCCCCGGCATCCTCGAGCAGGCAGATCACGGTGCTCGGCAGCGGGTTGTTGAAGGTGCGGTCCTGTTCGGAGTCGATCAGGTAGGTGATCCGGTAGCGCTCCGCGGCCGCGCCGGCGTAGCCGGCCAGGCCCGCCTGGCACTGGGCGGTGGCGTTGTCGATCAGAGCGGTGTTCACCGGAACCTGCGCGCGCAGGAAGGTCTGGGCCCGGTGCGGTGCGGCGCAGTCGACGACCGCTACCGTCACCACCGCGGGATCGGTCGGGGGCGGTGCGGCCAGACAGTCCCCGGGTTGCAGGTCGATCCACTTCACGTTGCGTCGCTCGGCGGCCGCCGCGGTGGCCGGGGCCGGCGGTGTCGCCACCACGATCTGCGGGCTCGGTGCCGTGCCGCCGGTGGACGTCGTCGCGGCGACGTCTGCGGTGGGCGGTGCCCCGGTGCAAGACGGCAGGAAGGTCAGCACCGCCGCGGCCCCCATCAGGACACGATTGGCCAT
>CAYXOM010000151.1:0-9627 GCA_964466565.1 uncultured Mycobacterium sp. | reverse complement strand
CGAGGACGCCTTCGGCATCGACGACGACGCCTGGATCCTGGCCGAGTTGCGCGAGCTGGCCGCGGTACTGGGCATCGCGCGCGACGCCGAGGTGCTCGCACAGCGCTACCGCGCCGCCCTCGACGACCTGCACCCCGGACTGGTGCGCGGCCCGGTGGCCGACCGGCTGGTCGAGGGGGCGCGCCGCCGGTACCGGACGGGGCTGGTGCGCTCGCTGCGCGCCATGCGGTCCCCGCGCTACTTCCGGTTGCTCGACGCGCTGGACTCGCTGGCCGTCGCCGCACCCGCCGCGCAGAAGAAGCCCGGGCGGCGGCTCTCCGCGGCGGCGGCGACCACCGCCTCGACGTCCTCGAGCTACCGCAAGCTGCGCAAGGCGGTGCGGGCCGCCGAGCGCGCCGACGACGACGACGCCCGCGACCACGCCCTGCACCAGGTCCGCAAAGCCGCCAAGCGGCTTCGCTACCTGGCCGCGGCCACCGGGCGCTCCGCGGTGGAGGAGCATTCCAAAGCCATCCAGACTCTGCTCGGCGAACACCAGGACAGCGTGGTCAGCCGCGAGCACCTGCTGCGGGCGGCGGCCGCCGCGCACGCGGCCGGCGAGGACACCTTCACCTACGGGATCCTCTACCAGCGGGAGGCCGACCTGGCCCAGCGCTGCCGCGACGACCTCGACGCGGCACTGGACGCGTTGCGGCGAAGCGCGGGCAAGGCCCGCTGACGTTTCCCGCGGGGGCGGGGCGGACGAGTTGGCCTGTAAGCCGGATTCTGTCCCGCGCCGCGAACGGCGCGGCGGCGACCATCCATCTGGGCACACCGTCGCCGGGTGCCTCGAGCGGCCTACCCGCAGGCTCGGGCGAGCAGCCCTCGAGCGCCTGCGCAGTCGCACGGATGCGACCTCTTGGCCTTGCTTCGGGTGGGGTTTACCGAGCCATCCCGGTCACCCGGGATGCTGGTGCGCTCTTACCGCACCGTTTCACCCTTACCACCGGCCCTGAAAATCAGGGCCGGTGGCGGTCTGTTCTCTGTGGCACTGTCCCGCGAGTCACCTCGGATTGCCGTTAGCAATCACCCTGCTCTGTGAAGTCCGGACTTTCCTCGACGCGACAGTCCGACTGCGCGCCGCGGCCGCCCGGCCAACTCGTCCGCACCGTCAAACGTAACGCGGCCGGCGGGTGTTCCGCGAGCGCCCCGGCTATCCGGTGCGGCGGTAGACCAGCCAGCGGAGGTCGATCGGGCACTGCTCGCGCGGCACGTCGAACACGTCGAGCCCGCTCGCCCAGTTGGCGTACCAGCTGGTCGGGGGCCACTTCTCAGCCGGCAGGTGCGCCTTCTCGTAGTCGTGGACGGAGTCGTCGCCGACCAGTTCCAGCGGCAGCCCGGCGGCGGCGTCGACCTCGGCCCGGGTGAAGATCGAGGTGTAGCACTGCTGGCCCAGCTCGCGCGCCGCCGCGTCGGGGACGTAGCCGTCGCGGGCCAGGAACACGTTGAACACCAGCCGGCCCGCCGGGGCGAGATGGGCGGCGGCCAGTTCGAACACCCCGCGCACCTGCTCGGCGGTGCGGAAGTCCGAGACCACCTCCGAGAGCAGGATCAGCGCGTAGTCGGTGCGCAGGTCGGCGGTGGTCTCGAAGACGTCGCGCTGCAGCACCCGCACGGCGAGGCCGTCCCGCTCGGCCTCGCCGCGCAGGATGCCGGCGAACTTCGGGGTCATCTCCACCGCGTCGACGGGATGACCGCGCCGGGCCAGGGCCAGGCTGTTGCGCCCGGTGCCGGCCCCGATGTCGAGCACCGGGGCGGCCCGCGGCGCACCGGCCTCGACGGCCAGCGCCCACACCCGGGCGTCGGGTTCGGTGCCGAACAGCGGCGGTTCCCGGGTGTCCACCCAGTTGTCGTAGGCGGCCTCGATGCTGAACCAGCGCGCCTTGACGTTGTAACTTAGCGTGCTGCCCACCGGGGCCTCGTAGCTGATCGTGATGTCCGAGCGCGGCGAGGCGGCGAACGCCTCGGCCAGTTGGCCGGCCAGCACCCCGCGCAGGTGGGCGAGTTCCTCGGCGTTGAACCGCACCCCCAGCGAGGTGAACAACTCGTCGCACATCAGGACGTACTCCTCGAGCATGCCCGGGACCGCGGGCAGGGTGATCTCACCGCGGGCCACCGCGCGGCGCAGCAGCCGGCGGGTCATCGCCGGGCGCAGCGCCGGGTCGGTCGTCTCCGGGCCCCGGTCCTCCACGCCCGCCATCTCTACCGGATCGCTCGGCAATAGGCCAGCGGTCGGTTCACCGGGGCGCCCGGCGCAGCCAGATGACGTTGTCCACCAGGGTCGCCGGCTGCCCGTCGGGGCCGGTGACCGCCCGCTCGATCCCCTCCACCCGAACCCGCTCCCACCCGGATCCCAACTCCAGGCCCGCGATCACCTGCTCGGCCGTCGGGAACTCGTGGTCATGCATCGCGGTGGCCCACGGCGGGGCCTCGGCGTGGTCGACGATGAGCAGGCTGCCGCCGGGGGCCACGGCGGCGGCGGCCCGGCGCAGGATCACCGCCCGGTCCATCGCCACGGTGCTGTGCAGGAACTGCGCGGAGACCAGGTCGAAGCCCTCCCCGGGCGCCTCCGGGAACCTCGCCGTCAGGTCGTGGCGTTCGAAACGGGTGAGGCCGGCGACCCCGCGCGCGGTGGACTCCGCTTCCGCCCGGGCCAGCGCGGTGCCGGAGACATCGACACCCAGCACCTCCCAGCCCCGCCCGGCCAGCCAGAGGGCGTCGCCGCCCTCCCCACAGCCCAGGTCCAGCGCCCGGCCCGGGGGGAGCTGCGCGGCGATCCGCTCGAGTTGGGCGTTGACCCGCCCGCTCCACACCTGCGGCGCGGCGCGGTAGCGCTCCTCCCAGACCGCCTCTGCCTCGGACTCGCTCATCTCAGGTACTCAGGCTACTCAGGTACGACGTGTCGTTGACCAGCCGCACCGAGGCGCCGTCGTCGGGGTAGAACTCGGCGATGCTCAGCGAGGCGAGGTCCAGGTGCAGCCGGAACAGCACGCCCGCACCGGCCCCCAGCGCCAGTCGCAGCAGCGTCTTGATCGGCGTGACGTGGGAGACCACCAGCACCGTGCCGGTGCCGTGCTCGGCCACGATCCGGTCCCGGGCGCGCCGCACCCGGGTGGTCACCTCGTCGAAGCTCTCCCCGCCGGGCGGGCGCAGCGCGGTGTCGCGCAGCCAGCGGCCGTGGACGTCGGGGTGACGCTCGGCAGCCTCGGCGAAGGTCAGACCCTCCCACAGCCCGAAGTCGGTCTCGATCAGGTCCTCGTCGACCCCGACCGGAAGTCCCAGCGCACCCGCCGCCGCCGCCGCGGTGTCGCGGGCCCGGCGCAACGGCGAGCTCACCACCGCCGAGATCCCGCCCCGGCCGCCCAGGTGGCGGGCCGCCTCGGCGGCCTGACGGCGGCCCAGGTCAGTCAGTCCGGGGTCGCCACGCCCGGAGTAGCGACGCTGTGCGGACAGTTCGGTCTGGCCGTGCCGCAGCAGCAGCAGCCGGGTGGGGCCGCCCCGGTTGCCGGTCCACACCGACGGCGGCACCGCCAGCGCGCCGGAGGGCGGGTCGCCCACCGCACCCCCGGCCTCCCGGCGGGCCTCGTCGTCCATCGCCTCGTTGGCCAGCCGGTCGGCATGGGCGTTGCGTTCCCGCGGAATCCAGGTGTAGCTCACCGAGGCGAAACTCGACGCCAGATCCCTTGCCTGCTGGTGTAATTCGGCCATCACCGGGTTCTTGACCTTCCACCGGCCGGTCATCTGCTCGACCACCAGCTTGGAGTCCATCGACACCGCCACCTCGTCGGCGCCCAGCCGCCGCGCCTGCTCCAGCCCGGCGATCAGGCCCCGGTACTCGGCCACGTTGTTGGTGGTGTGGCCGATGGCCTCCTTGTGCTCGGCCAGCAGGGTGGCGTGGTCCTCGGAGAACACCGCGCAGCCGAAACCTGCCGGGCCCGGGTTGCCGCGGGAGCCGCCGTCGACCTCGACGAGGACCTTCACGCCGCCGGCCGCACCAGGATCGCGCGGCACTCGGGGCAGCGCAGCAGTTCCTCGGCCGGGGCGGCCGAGATCCGGCTGAGCTCGCCGCGGTCGAGTTCGAGGCGACACGCCCCGCAGCGGCCGGCCTGCAGTCGGCCCGCACCCACTCCGGTGGCCGCCCGCTGGCGCTCGTAGAGCTCCATCAGCTCGGCGTCCAGTTCGCCCGCCAGCGCCTCGCGCCGGGCGAGGGCCCCGGCCCTGGCCTGCTCGATCTCGGCGAGTGCGCCGTCTCGGGCGGCGGCGGCGGCGGCGAGTTCGGCGCCGAGCGCTTCGGCCGCGGTCTGCTCGGCGGCCCGGTCGGCGACCAGCTGCTCGCGGCGCTCCATCACCTCCAGCAGGGTGTCCTCGAGGCTGGTCTGGCGACGCTGCAGTGTCTCCAGTTCGTGCTGCAGTTCCGACTGTTGCTTGGCGGGCACCGAGCCGGAGTCCAGCAGCGCGCGGTCGCGGTCCTCGCGGCGGCGCACCGAGTCCACCTCGTCCTCCAGCCGGCTCACCTCGGCCTCGACGCCCTCGAGCGCCAGGTCCAGGACCGCCACCCGGTCGGCAGCGCTGCGCCGGTCGGCGGCCAGCTGCTCGTGCGCCTGCTGCTCGGGCAGATGGGCGGCGCGGTGCGCCAGCCGGGCGATCTCCGCATCGGCATCGGCCAGCTCGAGCAGCCGGACCTGTTGTGCCGCATCGACGTTCACTGATCTCCTCCAGACTGTCCGGCTGCCAGTGTCCACGGGTCGGTCCGCAGCGGACACACCGTCACCGGCAGCGCGTCGCCGAAGTGCGAGCGCAGCAGCGCGGCAGCCTGCCCGCACCAGGGGAACTCACCGGCCCAGTGCGCCACGTCCACCAGGGCCACGTCGCTGCGGCGGCGGTGCTCGTCGGCGGGATGGTGGCGCAGGTCGGAGGTGAGGTACGCCTGAGTCCCGGCGGCGGCCGCCGCGCCCAGCAGCGAGTCGCCGGCTCCACCGCACACCGCCACGGTGCGCACCGGTGCGGCGGGGTCGCCCGCGGCGCGCACCCCCCATGAGGTGGCCGGCAGCGCGGCGGACACCCGGTCCAGGAACTCCGACAGCGGTTCGGCGCGGTCCAGTTCGCCGATGCGGCCGATGCCGGTCCCGGCCGGCAGCGGCGCCAGGGCGAACACGTCGAAGGCCGGCTCCTCGTAGGGGTGCGCCCCGCGCAGCGCCGTGAGCACCCCGGCCCGGATACCGGCCGGGGCGATCACCTCCACCCTGTCCTCGCCGACCCGCTCGACGGCGCCGACCACGCCGATCGCCGGGTCCGCACCCGGCAGCGGCAGGAACTGCCCGGTGCCGGTGGTGCTCCAGCTGCAGTGCGAGTAGTCGCCGATGCGCCCCGCCCCGGCGGCGAACAGCGCCGCGCGCAGCGAGTCGGCGTTCTCCGGTGGCACGAACACCACCCACTTGTCCAGACCGGCAGCCTCCGCGCCGGGTTCCAGGACGGCCTGCACGTGCAGGCCCAGCGCTTCGGCCAGCGCGTCGGAGACCCCCGGGCGCGCGGCGTCGGCGTTGGTGTGCGCGGTGAACAGGGCCGAGCCGGCCCGGATCAGCCGGTGGATCAGGGCGCCCTTGGCGGTGCTGGCGGCCACCGTGTCCACCCCGCGCAGCAGCAGCGGGTGGTGGGCGAGCAGCAGGCCGCGCGGCCCGACGGTGTCGATGACGGCGGCGGTGGCGTCGACGGCCACGGTGACCGACTCGACGGGCTCGTCGGGGTCCCCGCACACCAGTCCCACCGAGTCCCAGTCCGCGGCCAGCCCCGGCGGGTAGGCCCCGTCGAGCACGGCGATGACCTCCGCGAGGCGCACGCTCACGCCAGCGCCCCGGAGATCGCCTCGGCCAGTTGCGGCCACTGCGGGCGCACCGCGGCCCGCAGGTGGTTCTCCCCGAGGCCGACGAAGGTGTCGCCGCGGCGCACCGCGATGCCGTCGGCGCGCAGCTTCTTGCGCATCAGCCGCCCGTCGGGAACCTCGAACAGCACGAACGGCGCCCGGCCGTCGGTCACCCTCAGTCCCAGCCCGGCCAGCGCGGCCGCCATCTGCGCGCGCATCCTCTCCAGCGCCTCGGCGCCGGCGGCCGCCTCGGCCACCGCCCGCTCGCCGCTGCAGGCGGCGATGGCCTCCAGTTGCAGGGTGCCCAGCGGCCAGTGCGGGCGCGCGGCCGCCAGCGCCCCCAGCACGCCGGGGTCCCCCAGCGCGTAGCCGACCCGCAGACCCGGCAGCGCCCAGGTCTTGGTCAGGCTGCGCAGCACCAGCACACCGGGCACGGGGCCCGCCGCCAGCGACTCGGGCTCGCCGGGCACCGCATCGGCGAAGGCCTCGTCGACCACCACCAGCCGCCCCGGCCGGCGCAGCGCCAGGATCGCCTCGCGGAGATGCAGCACACCGGTCGGGTTGGTCGGGTTGCCCACCACCACCAGGTCGGCTTCCTCGGGCACCACGGCGGGGTCCAGCCGGAACGGGGCGTCGAGCACCACATGCCGCACCGGCACCCCGGCGGCGGTGAATACGGCCTCCGGTTCGGTGAACGACGGGGCGATCAGCGCGGCCAGCCGGGGCCGCAGTGCGGGCAGCAGCGCGAAGCCCTCCGAACCCCCGGCCAGCGGCAGCACCTGCTCGACCGGGCGGTGATGCCGGCGCGCCACGGCCTCCGCGGCGGCCCGTTCGTCGGCGGCCGAGGGGTATCGGCCCAGATCGGCCAGCCGCGCCGCCAGCCGTCGGGTCAGCCACTGCGGCGGTGTGGCGGTCCGCACGTTCACCGCGAAGTCCAGCATGCCCTGCCCGGCGTCCCGGTCGCCGTGGTGGCGGGCGCCGGGTCGCGACAGCCGCTGGTCAGCCTGCTCGCCCACCCGTAGCACAGTAGTGCGCCACAATGGGGGCGTGACGTCCACGGCCACCGGTCAGCGCCCGCAGCTGGTGATCTTCGACCTCGACGGCACCCTCACCGATTCCGCCGCCGGGGTGCTGGGCAGCTTCCGCCACGCGCTGGAGTCGGTCGGGGCCGAGGTGCCCGCGGGGGATCTCGCCGGCCGGGTCGTCGGCCCCCCGATGCAGCACACCCTGGCCGCCCTCGGCCTCGGCGAGCGCACCGACGCGGCGGTCGCCTCCTACCGAGCCGACTACACCAGCCGGGGCTGGGCGATCAACGACCTCTACGACGGGGTGGCCGAACTGCTGGCCGACCTGCGCGCCGCCGGGGTGCGCCTGGCGGTGGCCACCTCCAAGGTCGAGGACATCGCCCGGCGCATCCTCGAGCACTTCGGTGTCGCACGCCATTTCGAGGTGATCGCCGGGGCGGCGGCCGACGGTCGGCGGGCGGCCAAGGCCGACGTGCTGGCCCGCGCCCTGGCGCAGTTGCAGCCGCTGCCCGACGAGGTGTGGATGGTCGGCGACCGGGCTCACGACGTGCACGGCGCCACCGCGCACGGAATTCCGACCGTGATTGTCGAATGGGGTTACGGGGCAGGTGATTTCACCGAGCCCGGGTCAGTGCGGCCCGCGTTGTCGGTGGCCAGTGTCGGTGAACTGCGGGAGGTGCTCGGTGTCTGAGCGCCCCGCCCTGCACGTCACGTTCGTCTGCTCGGGAAACATCTGCCGCTCCCCGATGGCCGAGAAGATGTTCGCCCATCAGATCGGCGGCCGTGGCCTCGGCGGGTCGGTGCGGGTCTCCAGCGCCGGCACCGGCGGCTGGCACGCCGGGTCCGGCGCCGACCGCCGGGCGGTCCGGGTGCTCACCGAACGCGGCTACCCCGGTGAGCACCGCGCCGTACAGGTCGGGTCCTTCCACCTCGGCGCCGATCTGGTGATCGCGCTGGGGCGCAACCACTTCCGGATCCTCGCCGAGATGGGAGTTCCCGGCGACCGGTTGCGCATGCTGCGCTCCTTCGGCCCGCGCAGCGGCGCGCACACGCCCGACGTCGAGGACCCCTACTACGGCGAGCTGGCCGACTTCGAGCACACCTTCGCCGTCATCGACGCCGCCCTGCCCGGTCTGCACACCTGGGTCGACGAACGCCTGGGCGCGCACTCCGACTCCGGGGCGGTCCGCTGATGCGCAGGCTGGCGTTCCTGCTGCGGCCGGGCTGGATCGCGCTGGCGCTGGTGGTGGCGGCGTTCGCCTATCTGGCCTTCACCGTGCTCGCGCCCTGGCAGCTGGGCAAGAACACCCAGACCTCCCGGGAGAACCGCCAGATCCAGGCCTCGCTTACCGCCGACCCGGTCCCGGTGACCACGCTGCTGCCCCGCCAGGACTCCGTGGCGCCGGACTCGCAGTGGCGGCGGGTCACCGCGACCGGCCGCTACCTGCCCGACGCCGAGGCCCTCGTGCGGCTGCGGCTGATCGAGGGCGAGCCGGCCTTCGAGGTGCTGACCGCGTTCGCCGTGCAGGACGGCCCCACCGTTCTGGTCAACCGCGGCTACGTGCGCCCGGTCACCGGGGCCGACGTGCCGCCGTTCGCCGCCCCCCCGCCGGGCACGGTCACCCTCACCGCCCGGCTGCGCGACTCGGAGACCGCCCCCACCGGCGACAAGCAGCCCTTCCGCGACGGCGGCGTCCAGCAGGTGTACGCCATCGACACCGCGCAGGTCGCCGACCTGACCGGCACCGCGCTGACCGGGTCCTACCTGCAACTCGTCGACGGCCAGCCCGGCGGGCTGGGCACCCTGGCGCTGCCGCGCCTGGACGCCGGGCCGTTCCTGTCCTACGGCATCCAGTGGATCGCCTTCGGGATCCTCGCCCCGCTGGGGCTGGGCTACTTCGCCTATTCCGAACTGCGCATCCGCCGGCGCGAGACCGCCGCGAAAGCCGCCGCCGAGGCCGCCCCTAGCGCCCCGCGGACCGTGGAGGAGAAACTGGCCGACCGCTACGGAAAGCGGCGCTGATCCCCACCGCGGCGACCGCCGCCGCGGCCTGAACGGCCCGCGACAGCCGCACCGCCCGGCGCAGGTCCCCCACCCCGGGGTCGGGTCCGCCGCCCAGGGTGGGCCGGATCTCCAACTGGTGGCGGTACTGCGTCGGCCCGCCCAGGCGCACGCCCAGCGCCCCGGCGAACGCCGCCTCGGTCACCCCGGCGTTCGGGCTGGGGTGGCGGGCGGCGTCGGCCCGCCAGGCCCGCAGCGCACCGCCCGCCGAACCTCCCACCAATGGTGCGCACAGCGCGGTGAGGATCGCGGTGGCGCGCGCCGGCAGGTAGTTCGCGACATCGTCGGATCGTGCTGCCGCCCAGCCGAACCGGGCGTACCGGGGTGAGCGGTGCCCGATCATCGCGTCGAGGGTGTTGACCGCGCGGTAGCCCAGCACGCCCGGCACACCGGCCACCGCGGCCCACAGCAGCGATGCGACCTGGGCGTCGGCGGTGTTCTCCGCCACCGACTCAAGCGCGGCCCGGGCCAGGCCGCCGGCGTCCAGCGAGGCCGGGTCGCGCCCGCACAGCGCGGGCACCAGCGCCCGGGCCGCCTCGATGTCGCCGGCGTCGAGCAGGTCTGCCATCCGCACACCGGTGCGGGCCAGGGTCGTGCCGCCCAGGGCGGCCCAGGTCGCCGCGGCGGTCAGCGCGAACCGC
>CAYXOM010000150.1:0-14432 GCA_964466565.1 uncultured Mycobacterium sp. | reverse complement strand
GGACAGCGCGCGCTGGACCGCGACGGCGTCAAGGCCGCCTACCCGTTCGGATTCGGCCTGGGCTACACCACGTTCGCCCTCGCCGACCTCGTCCTCGGCGCCCCCGCCGGTGAGCGGTTCACAGCGGCGGTCACCGTCACCAACACCGGAGCGCGCGCGGGTCGCCACGTTGTGCAGATCTACGCGGTGCTGCCCGCCGACACCGGCCGTCCGGTGCACCACCTCGTCGGCTTCGCCTCGGTGGACCTGGCCCCCGGGGCCGCCGAGCGGGTGATCGTGGCGTGCTCGGCACGGCCCGTCGCGCGCTGGACCGGAGACGGATTCGATCTGCCCGACACCGCCGTCGACATCCGCGCCGGTGCCTACGCCGGGGACCCGGTTTCCCTGGGGGCGACCCTGACCCTCGGCGGCTGATCGGTCAGGCGCGCGCCCGGCGGGTGTCGATGAACGATTTGACGGTCAGGGCGATGAAGACCAGGCACAGCAGCGCGAACACGGCCTGCACCCCGACCGCGGCGCCGCGTTCGACGGGGTCCCCCGACAGCAGCGCGGGAACCTTGGCGAAGCTGCGGGCGGTGCCCAGGAAGCCCAGCACTCCGATCAGCGCGGCGATGTGACCGCCGTGCTTGAGATTCCTCAGCGAGATCGCCCCGGCGAGTGCCAGCAGCACCCCGAAGATCGCCGGGATCAGCGCTGTCCAGGACTGCATCCCGGTCAGGACATAGGCTCCGGCCCCGAGCGCGACGAAGGTCGCCGCGAAGCCGAAGATCACGCGTGGCATGTTCATCGCCGCCCACCCTACCGGGTGCCGCGAAACGCCCCGCCCGCTGCGCCGGTATCTCCGATAATCCCGGGGGTGAGCGCATCCCGGGGGCCCGCACTCGGCAGAGTGGCGGCCGCGATGCTGGCCGTGCTGGCCCTCACCGTTGCGCCCGGGGCGCCGGCGCGGGCGGCGGAGGTGTGGAACCCCGCTGCGGTTGCGCTTTCGACCCCGTGGACCGCCCTGGTCGGACCCGACAACGCCCTGCCCGAATACCCGCGCCCGCAACTGGTGCGGACCAGATGGGTGAACCTCAACGGACTCTGGGACTATTCGGGGAAAGCCACGGCGGCGGGCGAACTCTCCGATACCCCCGAGCAGGAGGCCTACCCCGAGCAGATCCTGGTCCCCTATCCGGTCGAGTCGGCGCTGTCGGGCATCGGCCGCCACGACGACCTCATGTGGTACCGGCGGGTCGTCGGCCTGCCGAGGGCGTGGCGGGATCAGCGGGTGCTGCTGCACTTCGGCGCGGTGGACCAGAAGGCCACCGTCTGGGTCAACGACCAGCAGGTGGCACAGCACCGGGGCGGCTACACCTCGTTCAGCGCCGACATCACCGACGCGCTGCTCTGGAACGGCGCCGAGGAGATCACCGTCCGGGCCGAGGACCGCAACGAGATCGGCCCGTTCCCGGTCGGCAAGCAGCGCAACGACCCCGCCGGGCTGTTCTACACCGGCGCCTCCGGGATCTGGCAGACCGTCTGGATCGAACCGGTGCCCGCCGCGCACATCGGCAAGCTGGATATCACCCCGGCACTGGATCGGCTGACGGTCACGGCGCAGACGTCGGGCACCAGCGACGAGCGGGTGGTGGTCTTCGTCTCCCGACCCGGCGGCGCGGTGGTGGCGATCGCCTCCGGAGCACCCGGTGAGGACATCGAGGCGACGATCGGCGACCCCCGGCTGTGGAGTCCGGACGACCCGTATCTCTACGACCTGAGGGTCGCCCTGGTCGACGCCTCGGGGGCGGTGGTCGACGTGGTCTCCAGCTATGCCGGTCTGCGCACGATCGGCACGGTGGCCGATTCGCGGGGACGGCCCCGCATCGCACTGAACGGCGAGATCACCTTTCTGCACGGCCCGCTCGACCAGGGCTACTGGCCCGACGGGATCTACACCGCGCCCACCGACGAGGCGCTGCGGTCCGACCTGGAGCGGACCAAGGAACTGGGGATGAACTTCGTGCGCAAGCACGCCAAGGTCGAACCGGCGCGCTGGTACCACTGGGCCGACCGGCTCGGGTTGTTGGTGTGGCAGGACATGCCGTCACTGGACGTGTCGCTGAACTACCCGCGCACCCCCGACCCGGATCCGGTCGCCGTTGCCAAGGCCAACTTCGAGGCCGAACTGGTCGCGATGATCGACCAGCTTCGCAGCGTGACCGCCATCGTCGGCTGGGTTCCGTTCAACGAGGGCTGGGGCGAGTTCGACACCGCCCGGATCGCCGATCTGGTGAAGGCCGCCGACCCCTCCCGGATGGTCAACGCCAACAGCGGGGTGAACTGCTGCAAGTCCCGTCCCGACACCGGCGCCGGGGACGTCTACGACGACCACACCTACGTCGGGCCCGGCCGCCCGCCACCGGCCACCACCGGCCTGCACCTGGCCCGCGGCGGCTCCGGAACCGACTTCCGGGTGCGGGTCAACGGCGAGTACGGCGGGCTCGGACTCGCGACCGGCGCCCTGTGGCCGGGGCGGCCGGAGTCCTACGAGATGACCGCGGACCCGGCGGAGCTCACCGGCCGCTACCTGGAGCTGAGCCGGACTTTGCAGGGCATCATCGGCGAGATCGGACTGTCCGGGGCGGTGTACACCCAGATCACCGATGTCGAGAACGAGGTGAACGGATTCCTCAGCTATGACCGCCAGGTGATGAAGATGCCGATCCCCGTCGTCGCCGAACGCAATCGGGCGGTGATCGCCGAGGGCTCGAAGCCCTGAGGATCCTCAATCCGGTGCGTGCCGCTCACTCCAGCGGATTGTCCGAGGTGGCCAGGATCCGCCCGACCAGGGCGGCCGACTGCGGCGGGACTCCGCTCAACTGCGCGTCCAGGCCGACCGAGCGGGCGTGGTCGAGCACCGACCGGATCACCAGGGCTCCGGTGGTGTCGATCCGGCCGAGGCGGGACAGGTCGATGTCGATGCGACGCGCCTCGGGGTGGGCGGCGAGCGCGTCGACCAGGACGTCGTCGAGTCGCTGTGAGGTCCCGAACCACAGCACACCGCGCGGAGTGAAGACGATCGAGGCGTCCTCGGCGCGGATGTCGATCTCCAGTTGCAGCATCCGCCACAGGAAGACCCCGATCGACAGCACCACTCCGAGCAGCACCGCGATGTCGATGCGTGGGGCGAAGGCCAGGGTGGCGACGAAGGTCGCCCACGCGATGACCGCCTGTGGCACCGAGACCCGCCAGACCCGCAGCAGCGGACCGAAGCGCATCAGATTGACCACAGCAACGACGACGATGGCACCCAGGACGGCGAGCGGCAGCGGTTCGAGGACGGACGCGAACGGCAGGAAGGCCAGCACGGTCAGGCCGGTGACCGCCCCCGACAACCTGGTCCGTGCACCGGCGAGCCGGTTGACCGAACTGCGCGAGAACGACCCGCCGCACGGCATCCCGCCGGTCGCGGCGGCGGCGAGGTTGGCCACCCCCTGACTGACGAACTCCCGGTTGGCGCTCCAGCGCACCCGGTCCTCGGAGGCGAACCGGCGGGAGATCGACGCCGCCTCGGTGAAGCCGATCAGCGCGATGAGGACCCCGGCGACCGCCAGTTGCCCGAGCTGAGACCACGGGATCTGGGCGAGGGTCAGCGAGGGGAAACCGACCGGGATCGTCTCGATCACCGGGCCGTGGTACCAGTGCGCCTTCGACACCGCGATGCCGATCACCACGGCGAGCAGCACACCGGGGAACAGCGGGTGGATCCGCCGGCCACCGATCATGACGACCGCGGTGAGCAGGCTGATCGCCACCGCCGCCAGACTCCAGGTTGCCGGATGTGTCAGCGCCCATCCGGCATTGGCGATCTCGTTGCGGTACTGCGGCGGCGATGTACCCAGCGCCTTGGACAACTGCGAACCGGCGATCAGCAGGGCCGCGGCGGGAACGAAGCCCAGCAGCATGGGCTGGGACATCAGGTAGGCGATCCAGCCCGCCCGCGACAGGCCCAGCAGCACCCGCACGACGCCGACGACGAAGGCCAGCCCCAAACCGAGCGTCACGTACTCAGGGCTGCCGGGCTCGGCCATCATGCTCAGCGCACCGAAGGTCAGCAGAGCGGTGATCGCGACCGGCCCGGTCTGCAGGTAGGGCGAGGACGCGAACAGCGCCGCCACCACCGGCGGCAGCGCGACCGAGTAGAGCCCGACGATCGGGGGCATTCCGGCCAGCACCGCGTAGGCCAGTGCCTGCGGGATCGCGACCAGCGCCACACTCACCCCGGCGAGTACATCGGCGGGAACGGCGCGCAACCGAACCGACCAGCGCTGCACGGGCGCCCGTACGTTGCCTGCCACCCGCACAGCGTAGAACAACATGCGCAGATCGCTATATAGGTAGGCCGGGTACTACTGCGCGGTGTCCCGAGCGCTTCCCCAGCGGGACGCATTCGACCTGGGTGGCCGGCGCCGCTGCGTCGCTGGCGCGAAACCGACGATCCGGGGGCCGCCGCCGGACTGTGACCGCGGGTCAGCCGACCGGCAGGATCTGGAAGCCGTCGAGGATGGTGGCCGAGTCCCTGACGTAGGTCGGGTCGTCGGGCGCGGCGGTCTGCACGGTGACGATCGCCAGATAGATGGAGTCGCCGTCCCGGTAGGCCACGCTCAGCGCCGAGGCCTTGCGCGGCGGGATCGGTGGGATTTCCGGGTTGGGCAGCGTGACCTCCGGAGCGGTGTAACCGCTGGCCACCGCCGGCACTCCGCACACCGTCGCCGGGCTGGTGCTCAGGTCGTCGGCCTTGAGCTTCTTGGCCAGATCCTGGTTCTGGACCTCGATGATCTGCTGCGGCTTGCCGAGGTCGGCCGGGAAGCGCTGCAGAGTCACCACCGCGTTGGGGGTGAACCCCTGCGCCTCCAGCGCGGAGTTGCGGATCGCGAAGCGGATGTTCTCCGAGTCCAGGTTGGTGCGCCGCTCCCAGCCGGCCGGCACCGGAATGCGCATCTTCGGCTCCTGGTCGGTCCGGGTGGCGATGTCGACCATCTCGGCGTCGACCGTCGCGCACTTGTCCGCGCTGGGCTTCCCGGCCGAGCAACCGGCCACGGCGAGCGTGACAACCAGGCCCCCGGCCAGCGCCGGTAGGGCCGGCGTGCGTCGTCTGCTCACGTCAACTCCTTCGAAACCCGGCTCAGCCTACCCGGGGGTGCGACCCGGTCAGCCCGCCAGCAGCGCGTTCGCCAGCGCCCACAGCGCGCACAGCAGGGCTGCGGCCGCGAAGCCCGCCCCCAGGTACAGCCCGTAACCGGCCTGGACCGGGCCCGCGACGTTGGCCCGGTAGTAACCCCAGGTCAAGACGGCCACCAGCGACGCGAGCACGACGGCGGCCGCGGCGCTGAGTCGCCCCGAGATCCCGCGCGCGGACATCGCGCCCAGCACGATCAGCACCGAGGACAGCAGCACGATCAGTTGGCCCGGCCCGAACCGCGGCGGCAGCACCAGGTTTCCGACGGTGCCGCCGGCGGCGCTGCCGCGTCCGCCGCCGCCGGCCGACGTTGTGAGCCAGGGCAGCCACGCGCTGACCGTGAGGGCGAGCGCCGCTATGGCCAGCAACCATCCTGGGCGCACCCGCGTCATGATCCATGACACTAGCCGCCGGGCGGTCCGGCTATCTCGGCGCCGGAGACCAGACCCAGCACCCGAGCGGCGTTGCCCTTGAGGATCCCCGGGAGCACCCCCGGGTCGAGTCCCAGCCCGTCGAAGTCGCGACGCCACCGCTCCAGTGAGATGTAGGGATGATCGGTGCCGAAGAGCGCCTTGTCGCGCAGTTGCCGCCCGATCGCCGCAACCAACTGGGGCGGGAAGTACTTCGGCGACCACCCGGACAGATCGATGTAGCAGTTGGCTTTGTGGGAGGCGATGGCGATCTGGGCGTCCACCCACGGGACCGAGGGGTGGGCCAGCACGATCGTGAGTTCCGGGAAGTCAGCGGCCACGTCGTCGATCAGCATCGGGTCCGAGTAGCGCAGCTTGATCCCGTACCCACCGGGCATCCCTGAGCCCAGTCCGGTCTGACCGGTGTGGAACAGGGCCGGCACACCGGCGGCGGCGATCGCCTCGTAAATCGGGTAGAACCGGCGGTCGTTGGGCTCGAAGGCCTGCAGGCTGGGGTGAAACTTGAACCCGCGGGCGCCGTGGCACTCCACCAGCACGCCGACCCGTTCCGCCGCGGCGGTGTCCCACGGGTCCACGCTGCCGAACGGGATCAGCACGTCGCTGTGCCGGGCGGCCGAGGAGATCAGTTCCTCGATGGAGTTGGGTTCGCGGCCCGACGCGGTCCGGGCGTCGATCGTGAACACCACGGCCGCGGTGTTGTGGTCGCGATAGTGCTCGGCGAGTTCGTCGACGCCGAACCGCTGCGGGCCGAGGTTGAAATAGCGCCCGGTGGCCTCGGCCAATTCGGGGTCGTAGGCGCACCCGCCGGCCGAGTCGATCTCGACGTGGGTGTGGATGTCGATCGCCTCGACGGCGCCGACGTCGACCGCGCACCGGTATCGCATCGCGGCTCAGTCCGCCGGTGGCCCGGCGTAGAGGGCGACGAAGCGATCCAGCGAATCGCGGATGTCACCGCGCAGGCCGGCGGCGACAAGCATGCCGATCGGGCCGAACAGGGCGGGGCCGCCGAGGTGGACGTCCATCGAGACCACCGACGCGGGCCCGTCCCGTTGGCTGGGCCGGACCTTTCCGACCAGCTTGACCTTCACCCCGCCGACACCGACACCGTCGAGGGTCATCGCCTCCGGCGGCCGGAAACTGACGATGGTCCATCTGATCCGGTTGGGCATGCCCTTGACCTCGACGATGGACTCCATCTCGGCGCCTTTGTCGAGTCTCTCCGGGAGCCGGGAGCGCCAGACCCGGTGGATGGTCAGCCACTCCCGGTACCGGGACAGGTCGGAGGCGTACTGCCAGGCCTCCTCGGGCGATAGCGGAACGTCTACGGAGACCGAGACCCTCGCCATCGCCGCCCTACTGGCCGTCGACCTTGTCGGCGACGTCCTGAGCGGCGTCGGTCACGGCGTCCTTGGTCGAATCGGCGGCGTCGGTCACCTTGTCGACCGCGCCCTTGGCCGCGTCCTGGACCTTGTCGATGGTCTCGCCGAACTTCCCGCCGGTCTTGTCGTCGATGAAGTCGCCGGCCTTGTCGACGGCTCCCTCGATCTTGTCGACGTTCTCGGCGATCGCGTCCTTGGCCTTGTCGATATTGTCGCTGAGAGCTTCCTTGGCCTTGTCGATGAACGACATCTTTCTACCCTTCCTTGGTGCGGTCCGGGGTCCGCCCGGGCGGGATTCCGGTTCTCACGACACCGTCCCGGCGTCAATCTACGCACCGCGGGCGTCTACCGCCACAGTCTCCTCGGTTCGCCCAGCAGACGACCCTGCAGCCACCAGAGTCCCTCTACGACCACCGCCGCCGCCAGCCCGATCAGCGCCGCAGTGCCCATCTGCGCGGAGTCGGAGAGGTCCAGCATGAACTTCTCCCGGGCCAGCGGAATCGAGAAGATCACCAGGTAGCCCAGCGCGGAGGACAGCACCAGGGCGACCCGCCACCACTGATAGGGCCGGGCGACCACCGCGAGCACCCACAGCGCCCCGATGAGCAGGGTGACCAGCGCGGCGGTTGACGCCCGGGTCTGTTCGCCGACGGTGCCGCCGGTCCCGGGGTAGGCCTGCAGGTAGGAGGCGAAGGTCGCGGCCCCGACCACCGCGCCGGTCGGCAGCGCCGCGGTCATCACCCGGCGGACGAAGCCGGGGCGGGCACGTTCGTTGTTGGGCGCCAGCGACAGGATGAACGCCGGGATGCCGATGGTGAACCACGCCGCGATGGTGACGTGGATCGGCTGGAACGGATAGAGCAGCGGGCTGGTGCCGAAAACCTCGTGGGCGATCCCGGCGAGTCCGACGAGCAGAGCGAGCAGCACCGAGTAGACGGTCTTGGTGAGGAACAGGTTGGAGACCCGCTCGATGTTGCCGATCACCCGGCGGCCCTCGCCGACCACGTAGGGCAGCGTCGCGAACTTGTTGTCCAGCAGCACGATCTGGGCGACCGCCCGCGAGGCCGGACTGCCCGAGCCCATCGCGACACCGATGTCGGCGTCCTTGAGCGCGAGCACGTCGTTGACCCCGTCGCCGGTCATCGCCACGGTGTGGTCGCGGGACTGCAGGGCGTGCACCATCGCACGCTTCTGGTCCGGGCGCACCCGGCCGAAGGTGGTGTGGGAGTCCATCACCTCGGCCAGGTCCCCGGGCTCGCCGGGCAGGTGGCGGGCGTCCATCGTCTCGCCGTCGAGGCCCAGTGACCCCGCGACCGCCCCCACCGACACCGCGTTGTCGCCGGAGATGACCTTGATCGCGACGTTCTGGGCGGCGAAGTAGTCCAGGGTGTCCCGGGCGTCGGGCCGGATCCGCTGCTCGAGGACCACCAGAGCCTGCGGGGTCACCGGGCCGGGCGCACCGGGGTCGTCCACCGGGATCTCGGAGGAACCGAGCAGCAGCACTCGCAGCCCGCCGGCGCCGATCTGCTCGGCGCGTTCGGCGACCGGCGAGGCCGGGTCGAGCAGCACGTCGGGGGCGCCGATCACCCAGTTGCCGGCCTCGGGGTAAGAGGCCCCGCTCCATTTGGTCGCCGACTTGAACGGCGCCACCGCGGTGGCGGTCCAGCCCGGCTGGTCGGGATAGGCCTCGGCGATGGCTTGCATGCTCGGGTTGGGGCGCGGATCGTCGGCGGCCAGGGCGGCGAGCACCCCGGCGATCCGGTCCGCGCCGGCCGGGCCGACGGGTTCGGCCTCGGCCAGGCGCATCCCGTTCTCGGTGAGCGTTCCGGTCTTGTCGGCGCAGACCACGTCGACGCGGGCCAGGCCCTCGATGGCCGGCAGTTCCTGCACCAGGCACTGGCGCCGGCCGAGCCGGACCACGCCGACGGCGAAGGCGATCGAGGTCATCAGCACCAGGCCCTCGGGCACCATCGGCACCAGCGCACCCACCATGCGCAGCACCGCGTCGCGCCAACCCACACCCGTGGTGAACAGCTGGGTGTAGATGATCAGCAGCCCGGTCGGTACCAGCAGGTAGGTGATGAACTGCAGAATCCGGTTGATCCCCGACCGCAGCTCGGAGCGCACCAGGGTGAACTTGCTGGCCTCCTCGGCCAGCCTCGCCGCGTAGGCCTCCCGGCCGACCTTCGTGGCGCGGTACGCCCCGGCGCCGGCCACCACGAAGCTGCCCGACATCACCGCGTCGCCGCTGCTCTTGGGGATCGGGTCGGCCTCCCCGGTGAGCAGCGACTCATCGATCTCCAGCGAGGCGGCCTCGAGCAACTCACCGTCGACCACGATCTGATCGCCGGGGCCCAGTTCGATGACGTCGTCGAGGACCACCCGGTCGGGCGGGAGGCTCACCGTGCCGGACTGCCGGCGCACCGCGGGCTTGGCCTGACCGATGATCGCCAGGTTGTCCAGGGTCCGCTTGGCACGCAGTTCCTGGATGATCCCGATGCCGCTGTTGGCGATGATCAGCAGACCGAACAGGCCGTTGATCAGCGAGCCGGTCGCCACCACGATGGCGAACAGAGTGCCCAGGATCGCGTTGATCCGGGTGAAGACGTTGGCCCGCACGATCTCCGACACACTGCGCGAGGCGCGGGTGGGGACGTCGTTGGTCTTGCCCTCGGCGACCCGGGCGGCCACCTCGGCGTCGGACAGGCCGGCGACGATGCTGACGGTCATCGCGTGAAGGTTCCCATGCCGTCGGCGTCGAAGTACTCCAGCCGCAGGGTGTCGCCACTGAAGGTGGCGGCCGACACGCTGCCGGCCGGTGCGTTCTCCGACACGGGCCGGAAGGTGAAGACGTCACCGTCGAAATGGGTCAGTTCGAAGGTGTCCGGCCGGGGCCCGAGGGACACCGCCAGCCGGCCGTCGCGCACCGACACCACCGCGGGGCCGAAGTAGGGGTTGGCATACCGCCCGGCGTAGGAGGCCGGCGGCCGGGCCGGAGTGGGGTCGGCGGGTGGCCGGCGGCCGACAAGTTCGCCTTCCGGCGCACCGAGTCCGGCGAACAGGCCGGTATAGAGCGCCGCCCAGTCGGCGCGGATCTCGCCGAACTCCACGAGGTCGGCGAACATGGCGGTGAGGGTCTCGGGCACCCCGGTGGGCTCGGCGTTGGTCAGGGCGACGATCGCCACGTCGGCCGACGGAATGGCGAGGACGTTGGCCGCCGCCCCGAGCGCGAACGCCCCTGAGTGGCCGAGGTGCCCCCGGCCCGCCGCAGAGGTGTAGATGTTGAAACCGTAGCCGTAGAAGCCTGCGCGCTCGGCGGGCTCGTCGGGCGGGCTGGAGACGATCTGCGGGGTCAGCGCCGGCAGCAGCGCGGCCGGGTCGATCAGCGGACGGCCCCGGTGGGCGCCGTCGGCGAGCAGCATCGCCAGCCAGCGGGCCATATCGGTCACCGAGGCGCTGGCCCCGCCGGCCGGGGACTGCGGGTCGGGGTTCCGGGTGAAGAGCGGCTGGTAGCCGCCCTCGGTGCGAACGTGCCCGAGCGCCCGATCGGGACGCGCGGCGAAGTCGGCGAAGCGCGAACTCGCCGTGGACATTCCCAGTGGTCGGTAGATCGCTTCCGCGCTCAGTTCCGCCCAGTCCCGCCCGGCGGCCGCAGCGACGGCCTCGGCGGCCGCGGTCACCCCGAAGTTGGTGTAGGCGTAGGAAGCCCGGAACGGTTCCAGCGGCAGCAGCCGCAGCCGCAGCAGGATCTCCCGCCGGTCGTAGCCGAGGTCCTCCAGCAGGTCTCCGGCGTGGTCGGGCAGCCCGGCGCGATGCGCGAAGAGGTCGCCGACGGTCGCCATCCGGGTGGCCGCCGGGTCGGACAGCGCGAACCAGCCGAGTTCGTCGACCATCGCCGTGTCCCACCCGATCACACCGGAGCTGACCTGGCTGGCCACCACGGTGGCGGCGAGCGGCTTGGACAGCGAGGCCAACTGGAACACCGTTCCGGCATCGACCTTCTCGCCGGTGCGGGTGTCGCGCACACCGAAGCCCTTGGCGTACAGAGTCTTTGCCCCGCTCACCACCGCCACCGCCATACCGGGTATCCCGGAGGTGCGCATCAGGTCTGCGGCGATCTCGTCGAGTCTGGCCACCGCGGCCTCGACCGCGCCGTCGGCGATCGGCTGCGCGGCCGCCAGCGCGGGCGATTCACCGGGGACGTCGGGCAGCCGGGTCGGGGCCGGGGAGGCCGAGCAGGCGGTAACCAGCAACGCCGAGAGGATCGCACCGGCGCGCCGGCCCGGGTGGGTCACGGTTGCACCGTAGTACCCCGGTCCCTCAGGAGCGCCACCACCGTGCGGGCGCCCGGTCGCCGGGCACCGCCCGACCACCCGGTTGGGGCACGGCCACCTCCACCCCGGCGTCGGCCGCGGCGGTGACCAACCGGTCGGCCGGTTCGGCCCACGGGTGCGGGGCCAGCCGGAAGGTGCCCCAGTGGATGGGGACCAGCAGGCCTCCGCCTCCGGTGGCGCGGTTGAGGTCGCCGTGCGCCCGGACCGCCTCCTCGGGGTTCAGGTGGATGTCCGGCCACGCCTTGTTGTAGGCCCCGATCGGCAGGACCGTCGCGTCGAAGGGCCCGTGCTGCGCACCGATGTCGGCGAAGGCATCGGTGTAGCCGGTGTCGCCGCCGAAGTAGACCCGGTGGCGCGGGCCGGTCAGCGACCAGGACGCCCACAGGGTGTTGTTGCGGGACAGGAAGCGCCCCGAATAGTGCCGCGCCGGGTTGCAGGTCAGGGTCAGTCCGTCGAGGCGGGTGCCGGCGCCCCAGTCGAGTTCCACGATCCGGCCCCCGGGTATCCCCCAGGCGCGCAGGTGAGCGCCCACTCCCAGCGGGGTGACGAACCGTGCCCGCTGGGTGCGGGCCAACGCCTGCACGCTGGGCATGTCGAGGTGGTCGTGGTGGTCGTGGCTGATCACCACGACGTCGACGGCGGGCAGCGCTTCCATCGGCACCGGTGGCGGATGAAGCCGCCGGGGGCCGATCGCCCGCGACGGCGAGCACCGCTCACTCCAGACCGGGTCGGTGAGCACCCGGTAGCCGTCGATCTCGATGAGCGCGGTGGCATGCCCGAGCCAGGTGATCGCCAGCGGTCCCGCGGCGGCCGGCGGCCGGCGGTCCACCAGCGGAATCTCGACCGTCGGAAGGCTCTGCGAGCGACCGGCGAACATCTCGAAAAGGATCAGCCGGTTCTCCTCGGTTTCCAGCCGCAAGGCCGGCGCTGGATCGAGATTGTGGAAGGTCCCGTCGCGATAGTTGGGCGAACCGGCGCAGACCTCGCGGATCGCGGCGGGACCCGCGCCGAGCGCCGCCGGGGTGTCGCGCAGTGCTTGCAGCAGCCAGCCCCCGGCGGCGAGCGAAGCGGTGCCGGCAACCATGCGCAGCACGGACCGGGCGCCGGGCAGCAGAGCCGAGGCGTCCGGCAGGCCCGGCATCGGTCAGGCTCCCTGGAACTTGGCGGACCGCTTCTCGGCGCGGGCCAACTGCGCCTCGATCACGTCCTGGCTGCCCCAGGCCCGGTCGAACAGCTCCCGGTGCAGTCCCGACTGCTCTTCGTAGGAGCCGTCGTCGTTGAGCACCCGCTTGGAGTGGCGCATCGACAGCGGGGCCAGTCCGGCGATCTCGGCGGCCCACGCCTGCGCATCGGCCAGGGTGCCGATCCGGTTGGCCATACCGGTCAGCAGGGCATCCTCGGCGTCGAGTTTCTCGGCGGCCAGCAGCATCGCGCGCGCGCGGCCATAGCCTGCCAACGACGCCAGCCGGCGGATGCTCCAGTTGTCCAGGGCCAGTCCGTAGCGGGCGATGGGAAACTGGAAGTAGGCCGACGGGTCGACCACCCGCAGGTCGCACACCATGGCCAGCTGCACTCCGGCGCCGATGGCCGGTCCGTTGACCGCGGCGATCACCGGCACGGGAGCCGCGTCGATGGCGTGGTTGAGCGCGATGGCCTTGTCCGGAAAGTCGACGGCGAAGACGTCGCCGGACAGGTCCGCGCCGGCGCAGAACACGGTGCCCGAACCGGTGAGGACGATCGCGCGCACATCCCCGGCTGCCGCCTCCCCCACAGCGGCGCGCAGGGCGTCGGCGAGCTCGGAGTTGAGCGCGTTCCGCCGCTCCGGCCGCTGCAGCTCGATGGTGGTCACCCCGCCCACGCGCTCGATACCGATCATGGTGGGTAAGCCTACTGACCGGCCACGGGGAACCGTCCTCCGGATTACCCGGCCTGGCCGGCCAGTCCGATCGCGTACACGAAGATCACCAGGTTCACCACCATCATGGCGAGGGCCTGCAGGGCATCTCCGAGCGAGTCACCCGAACGGAACCGGACGACGACCCCCGCCGCCATCAGCAGGGTCAACCCACCCGCGGCGAGAACCACCAGACCGGGCACGATAAAACCCGCGGCCAGGCCCAGCGCTCCGAGCACTTCGAGGACCCCGGTGAAACGTCGGAATCGGGCCAGGCCGTAGCGTTCGAACTCCTCGGCCATCGCGCCGGAGAACAGCACCCGCAGGCCGTAGAACAGGAACGCCACGATGGAGACCGCCACGAGGACCTCGTAGATGGCGCGCACTGTGCTCCGATCGGTTACCGTCAGTGCCATCTCCACCGAGCAGAGGCGCCAATGACGACACAGATAATCGCGACGACCCTGCAGGTCATCCTCGCGCTCGGACTGCTCAACGTCTGGGTGGTCCGGGCCCGCTCCTCGACACCCTATCGCGGCGGCACGGCGCGGTCTCTGAAGGAGGAGTTCGACGTCTACGGGCTGCCCGATTGGACGTTCTATCTTGTCGGCGGACTGAAGATCACCGCGGCGGTGCTGCTGATCATCGGCATCTGGGTCCCCGGGCTGGTCAGGCCGTCAGCGGCGGTCGTCGCGGTGCTGATGATCGGTGCCCTCGCGATGCACGCCAAAGTCAAGGATCCGGCGTCCAGATCCCTGCCGGCGCTGTCGGTCCTGGCGCTCTGTGTAGCGGTGTTCGTGCTGAACTGAGGGTCGGCTGCCGGTAGGTCACCGGGCCACGCCTGACGAACGGGTGCTCGGGCCGTCGAAGTTGGGAAGTTTGCCACGCTCCGGGCCCCTCGCGGGTTATCGTCTCCGGCGGCGTTTCAAAACATGGCGACGGAGGATGTTCGATGCGGGCTTCGACATATATCGGCCGAGTGGGTGGCCTGGCGCTGTTGCTCGGGGTGGGAGCCACAATCGCGGCCGGAACGGCGGTCGCCGACGCCGACTCGAGCGGATCGGACGCCCAGGGGTCGGCCGCGTCGCAGAGTCGGGAGGCGACCAGGTCCGGCGCTGCCGCGGACGACAACCCGCGAGGCGCCCGGAGCGCGGCAAACTTCCCAACTTCGAC
>CAYXOM010000149.1:0-6450 GCA_964466565.1 uncultured Mycobacterium sp. | reverse complement strand
GGGGCGGGCGGGGGGGCGGGCGGGCCCGCACCGGCAGCGCGCGGCGGGTCCCGCTGATCCGCGACGACACCGGCACAGCGCTGGCCGGAGCCGCCCTCTGGCTGCCGCCCGAGGGTGCGGCCGGCCTGCACGGCGAGGCGGTGGCCGACGACGTCGTGCTCTTCGACGGCGACGTGGCCGGGGTGCGCATCGAACCCACCGCCGACCCGCCCGGCGTGCGGGCGGCCGTGCTGGGCCGCCGGCCGCGCCGGTGGGTGCCCGCCCGGGCGGTGCAACTGGGTACCACCGGGGCGCGGGTGGTCCGCGACGGCGTCGCCGGGCCCCGCCCGGTCCGGCGGTCGACCTTCTACCGGCACACCACCGGCTGGCTGCGCGTGCGCTGACGCGCCGGCGTACCGTCGACGCCGTGAGTGTCCGGGGCCTGCACCGGTCGGTGCGGCCGAGTCCGGTCTTCCTGGCGTTGCTGGTGGTGACCGCACTCGGCGGAGTGCTGGCCTGGCAGGCGGCCGAGACGCTGCGTCCGATCGCCTACATCGGGGTGTTCGTGTTCGTCATCGGGGGCTGGCTGGTCTCGCTGTGCCTGCACGAGTTCGGGCACGCCGCCACCGCCTGGCGATTCGGCGACCACGACGTGGAGGCCCGCGGATATCTGACGCTCAACCCGCTGAGGTACTCCCACCCGCTGTTGTCACTGGGCCTGCCGCTGCTGTTCATCGCCCTGGGCGGGATCGGCCTGCCCGGCGGGGCGGTCTACCTGCACACCGCGGGCATGACTCCCCGGCAGCGGACGCTGGTCAGCCTGGCCGGGCCGCTGGCCAATCTGGTGCTCGCGGTGATGCTGCTGAGCGCCGCCCGGCTGCTGTTCGACCCCGCCCACGCGGTGTTCTGGGCCGGCGTCGCCTTTCTGGGGTTCCTTCAGGTGACCGCTCTGGTTCTCAACCTGCTGCCGGTTCCCGGCCTCGACGGGTACGCCGCGCTCGAGCCGCACCTGAGCCCGGCCACTCAGCGGGCGCTGGAACCGGCCCGCCAGTTCGGGTTTCTGATCCTGCTGGTGTTGCTGCTCACGCCCGCCCTCAACCGGTGGTTCTTCGGCGTGGTGTTCTGGTTCTTCGATGTCTCCGGGGTTCCGGGCCGGCTGGCGATGGCCGGGGCCGAGTTGACCCGGTTCTGGTCGGCCTGGCTCTAGCGACGCGCCGCCGGCGCCCTTGCGATGTATGCGGGCTTATGCATAGATTCGACTCATGGGTGCGGGTCACGGTCACGGCCGCAGTCAGGGCCCGGGAGACCCTGACGCGCGGGTGAGCCGGATGGTGATCGCGGCCGCGGTGCTGGCGCTGTTCTTCGCGGTCGAGCTGACCACCGCCGTGCTGATCTCCTCGCTGGCCCTGCTGGCCGACGCCACCCATATGCTCACCGACCTCGTGGCGCTGTTCATGGGCCTGACGGCGGTGCTGCTGGCGCGCCGCGGGTCGACCTCTCCGGCCCGCACCTACGGCTGGCACCGGGCCGAGGTGTTCGCCGCGGTGGCCAACGCGGTGCTGCTGATGGGCGTGGCGGTGTTCATCTTCGTCGAGGCGATCGAGCGGCTCGGGCGGGCGCCGGAGGTCCCGGGCGGACCGCTGATCCTCGTCGCCCTGGCGGGTCTGGCCGCGAATCTCGCCGTGGTGGTGCTGCTGCGGTCACACTCGCGGAGCAGCCTCGCTGTCCGCGGCGCCTACCTGGAGGTGCTGGCCGACACGGTGAGCAGCGTCGGGGTGCTCATCGCCGGCGTCGTCACCCTGACCACGGGCTGGCCCTACGCCGACACCGCGGTGGCCGTGCTGGTGGCGCTGTGGGTGCTGCCGCGGGCGCTCAGCCTGGCCCGCACCGCTGCGCGCATCCTGTCGGAGGCATCGCCCGCCCACATCGACGTGACCGAACTCCGCGCCGCGCTGGCCGCGGTGCCGGGGGTCCGCGAGGTGCACGACCTGCACGTGTGGACGCTGGTGCCGGGCAGGGACATGGTCACCGCGCACCTGAGCAGCGACGGCCGGTCGGCCACCGTGCTCGACGACGCCCGGGCGGTGCTCGCCGCCCGCGGTCTGCGGCACGCGACCGTCCAGATCGAACCACCGGGCACGGCCGAGAACTGCCCCGATCAGATCCGCTGCTGACGTCAGCTCAGGCCGAGTTCGGCGCGCGCCGCCGGGTCGCAGTCGTCGAGCAGGTCGGCGCAGCGCGTGTATTCGTCGGTCTCGCCGATCAGGTCCGCGGCCCGGGCCAGCGCGGCGACGCAGCGCAGAAATCCGCGGTTGGGCTCGTGGTCGAAGGGCACCGGGCCGAAACCCTTCCAGCCGTTGCGGCGCAGCTGGTCCAGCCCCCGGTGGTAGCCGGTCCGCGCGTAGGCGTAGGCGCTGACCGCCTCGTCGGCGGCCAGTGCGTCCTCGGCCAGCCGCGCCCATGCCACCGACGCCGACGGATGCGCGGCGGCCACCGCGGCCGGACTGCGGCCCGACGCCAGCAGGGCCTCGGCGTCGGGATCGCCGGGCAGGCGCACCGGCGGCGGCCCCAGCAGGTCACCGAAGGACGTCATGGGGCCATCCTAGGGTTGCGGCCGGAGTTGCGACCGGCCGGTTGCCGCCCCCAACCGCTAGGGTCGTGGTCGGATCAACCCATTTCAGGGCTGTCAGGAGACCGCAGCAGGCATGTCGAACCCGAACGGGACCGATGACGCCGCCCCCGAGGACCGGGGCGGTGATTCGGAGTCGGCCGACACCGGACCGACGGTACTGGCACCGGAGTCCGAGCCGTTGACCGAGGTGATCGACCTCGGCGGCGACGCCCCGACAGGTCAACGGCGTTACACCGCACCGGGATTCGACGCCGGGTCGACCCAGATCATCGACCGGGTGCCGGACTCCCCGACCGAATTCCCCGGCGCGGCCGGGGGCACGCGGACCGCCGGACCCCTGACCGTCCCGGCCCACCGATCCCGGCGGCCGCGGTGGCTGACCGCACTGGTGGCCGCCGGCGCGGTCGCCGCCGTCGCCCTGGCCGCCGCGCTGGTCTGGTTCCTCACCGGCCCCCGGGTCTCCGACGAGGATCTGGTGCGCTCGTCCATCGAGGCCTTCGACACCGCCGTCCAGCGGGGTGACCTGGCCACGCTGCGCGGGATCACCTGCGGGCAGACCCGGGAGAACTACGCCGCCTACGACGACGAGTCGTGGACGCAGACCTACGCCAAGGTGCTGGCCGCCAGGCAGTACCCGGTGGTGGCCGAGATCGGTGAGGTGGTGGTCAACGGTGACCGCGCCGAGGCCAACGTCACCTCCTACATGGCGTTCGACCCCGCCACGGTCTCGACCCGCAGCTTCGACCTGCAGTTCACCGACGAGCAGTGGAAGATCTGCCAGGCGTCCTGACGCGCCGTCAGGTGTCGTGACCGTCTAGCCGGACACGCTGCGGCCGGCGCTGTGCAGGTCGTTACAGGCCTCGACGACCCGTTCGGACATGCCCGCCTCCGCCTTCTTGAGGTAGCTGCGCGGGTCGTAGACCTTCTTGTTGCCCACCTCGCCGTCGATCTTGAGCACGCCGTCGTAGTTGGTGAACATATGCCCGGCCAGCGGCCGGGTGAACGCGTACTGGGTGTCGGTGTCGACGTTCATCTTCACCACCCCGTAGCGCAGTGAGTCCTCGATCTCCGACTTCAGCGATCCCGAACCACCGTGGAAGACGAAGTCGAACGGCATCGCGTCGGCGGCCAGGCCGAGTTTGGCCGCGGCCACCCGCTGACCCTCGGCGAGCACCTCGGGCTTGAGAACGACGTTGCCCGGTTTGTAGACACCGTGGACGTTGCCGAACGTGGCGGCCAGCAGGTAGCGGCCGTTCTCGCCGGTGCCGAGCGCGTCGACGGTCTTCTCGAAATCCTCCGGCGTGGTGTAGAGCTTCTCGTTGATCTCGGCCTCGACGCCGTCCTCCTCGCCGCCCACCACGCCGATCTCCACCTCGAGGACGATCTTGGCGGCGGCGGCCGCCTTCAGCAGTTCCTGGGCGATCGACAGGTTCTCGCCGATGGGCACTGCCGAGCCGTCCCACATGTGGGACTGGAACAGCGGGTTCCGCCCGGCGGCGACCCGCTCGGCGGAGATCGCCAGCAGCGGACGGACGTAGGCGTCGAGCTTGTCCTTGGGGCAGTGGTCGGTGTGCAGCGCGACGGTGATCGGGTAGCGGGCGGCGATGACGTGGGCGAACTCGGCCAGCGCGACCGCGCCGGTGACCATGTCCTTGACGCCGAGTCCGGAGGCGAACTCCGCGCCGCCGGTGGAGAACTGGATGATGCCGTCGCTGCCGGCGTCGGCGAACCCCTTCAGCGCCGCATTGACGGTCTCCGAGGAGGTGCAGTTGATGGCGGGAAAGGCGAAGGAGTGCTCCTTGGCGCGGGTCAGCATCTCGGCGTAGACCTCGGGCGTGGCGATGGGCATGCGAACTCCTCGGGCAGCAGGACGGCGTGTGGTGGCAGTATGCCAAATCCGGTGGAGGCGCGATCAGCCGAAGTCGGTCTGTTCCTCGGAGATTCCCAGCCGCCGTTCGACGAGCAGAAGTCCCACCACCGTGAGGACACCGACGGCGAACAACAGCAGCACCATGCCGGTCTCGTGGCCGGTCTCGCCCGACGGAGCGAGCAGGTCGCGGTTCGCCGACTGCCACGGCCACAGCGCCCGCAGCGACCCCACCATCAACCCGGAGATGACGACGAGGGTGATGCGGGCCCGGTGCTCCAGCAGCCACCTCAGCAGGGTCACGAAGGAGGCCAGTCCGATCACCGCGCCGAGCGCGAACAGGGCGAGGTAGCCGAACTGGCGGCTGTTCACCGCGTGGATGGTGGTCTGGTACATGCCGATCGACAGCAGCAGGAACGAGCCGGACACACCGGGCAGCACCAGTGCACAGATCGCCACGGCCGCGGCGGCGACGATCACCAGCGGCCCGGGTTCGCTGATGTTTCCGGGCGGCAGGCCGGTGAGCCAGAACAGGAGAGCCGCCGCGGCCGCCCCGGCGGCGAGGTCGCGGGGCCGCCACCGCCCGGGGAGGAGGCGGGTCACCATGTGCGCGGGCACGAACACCCCGGCGAGCACCAGCCCGAAGAACAGCGCCCGCATCCGCACCGGATACTGCTCCAGCAGGGGCTCGATGAATCGCGCCCCGACGACCAGTGCGATGACCATGCCGACGGCCACCGGGATGAGGACCCGCCAGGGCAGGCCGCCGAAGGTGGCGGCCGCCGCCCGCGCCGACGGTCGGCCGGTCCCGAGGCCGAGCGCCTGACGCACCCCGAGGACGGCCTTGGCGATGGCGTTGATCAGGGTCTCGTAGACGCCCACGATCAGCGCGACGGTGCCCCCACTGACACCGGGGATGACTTCGGCGACCCCCATGAACGCGCCGCGGACGACGTTGGTGGCGGTGGCGAGCACCCTAGGCGGTCGTCACGGCCAGGACCCCTGCGGCCCGGTCCTCGGCGCCGAACCGGCTCCCGGCTGGGTCCGCAGCGTGCCGCCGGGCAGCGACGAGTTCTGCAGTCCCGCCAGGCACAGCCCGATCCGGCCGGGCAGGCAGACGCCGCCGGTCCCCGAGATCACGTTCGACCCCGTCGAGGTGGCGTCCCAGCAGATCCCGGTCCGGTTGTCGGCCACCTGGCCGGCCGGGCAGGCCACCGCATGCGCCGGCGGGGCGGCGAGCACCGGCAGCGAGAGGAACGCCGCCGCGACGGCCCCGGCGAGGACGAGGTGCGGAGCGGTGATTCGCGAAGTCATGGGATCTCCGTGGGTCGGTGGTCGGTCAGGCGGGGAGGGTGATCGTGGTCTGATCGGAGATGATCTTGATCGCGTCGACCACCACGTCCTCCTGCCCCTCCGGAGCCTCGGCGTTGAGCTGCAGGACGAACAGCTCGTCCTTGCCGGGGATGACGATGGTCCGCTGCCCGACCGCCCGGGTCTCGCCGTCGAGCACGTAGGTCCCGATGTAGTCGATGGCGTCGTAGCCGTCGAAGCTGTTGGTCTCCGGTTCGCCCAAGGGTGTGAACTCCGGGAAGTCGTTGAGTTGGCCGGGGGCGTACTCGAGGATCTTCGCGGGGTCGGCGTCACCGGTCAGCTTCACGGCGATCGCATAGATGAACGGCGGGTCGTCGGGGTCGACGGCCTCGTCGTAGATGATCGCGCCGTAGGCCCAGTCCGGCTTCTCGTCGCCGGCGATCCGCCAGCCCGGCGGAATCGGGAAGTCGATCTCGGGGGTGCCCGGGTCACCCGGCTTGATCGGGTACTCGGCGATCTCGCTGTCCTCGATGTATCTGTTCAGCGTGACCCGGTCGACGGCGTCGGCGTCGGCGTCGGTCGCGGCGGCCTGGGCCGCGGAGGTCTCCTCGGCGGTCCGGGTCTCGGTCGCGGTGGAGCAGCCCGCCACCGTGAGGCCGAG